>JAAENP010000129.1 GCA_024224155.1 bacterium | reverse complement strand
GGTCCTCGGCGTGATGTCGATCGTGACCTGGAGCATCATGCTCGGCAAGTTCTTTCAGCTGCGCAGGATCGCGACGCAGACTCGAGAGTTCATGGAGGTCTTCCGGGCCAGCCAGCGTTTTAGTGAAGTCAACGCGGCGGCGGCCCGCCTGTCGGCCTCACCGCTGGTCGGCCTGTTCCAGGCCGGCTACGCCGAGCTGGATACGCAAATCAAAGCGGCCGACCAGGAGATAACAGCCGGTGGCACCGGCTACCAGATTCGTTCGCTCGAGAGCCTCCGGCGCAGCCTGAGACGAGCCATCAGCGTCGAGCAGACGGTCCTCAGCCGCGGTACGCCCTTTCTCGCGACCACGGCGGCGGCGAGTCCCTTCATCGGTCTGTTCGGAACCGTCTGGGGGATCATGATCGCCTTTCGCGATATCGGCGTCACCGGCTCGACGTCCCTCGCGACCGTCGCGCCGGGGATCGCGGAGGCCCTGATCAATACCGCGGCCGGGCTGGCCGCGGCCATTCCGGCATTGATCGGCTTCAACTACTACGTCAATCGCATTCGCCAGATGCGCGTCGAGATGGAAGATTTCCTGCTCGAGTTCATCAACTTGGCGGAGCGGAATTTCACTTAGAGCAAACAGCAGGAGACCGCGATGGCCTTCAGTCTCATGCCCGCCGGCGACGAGGAACCGCTGCTGGCCGAAATCAACGTGACCCCACTCGTCGACGTCATGATGGTCCTGCTGATCATCTTCATGATCGCGGCACCCATGTTGCATCAAGGTATCGAAGTGAATCTTCCCGAAGCCGATGCCGAAACCCTGCCCACGCGAGTCGACGATCCCCTGGTGTTGTCGATGAACGAGCAAGGTCTGGTGTTCGTTCAGGACAAGCCGATCCATCCGAGTCAGCTCGTCGAGCGGCTGACTCCCCTATTGACCGCGCGCGGCGACAAGAGTCTGTTTCTCAAGGGTGATCGGGATCTCCCCTACGGCAAGATCATCGAGGTTCTCGACATTCTGCACAACGGCGGCATCACCCAGATCGGGCTGGTGACCGAAGGCACCTAGCGGCATCTTCGAATGAGACAGCTCGTCGATGACGTCCTCGCCACGCGCCGCTCCCGCGACAACCGTCGGCGGAAGCTCATTGCCGGCGTGACCGCGGTTGCGGCACACTCGCTACTGGCGGCGTTGATCGCCCTCGCGCCCGCCTTCGCCGCGCGCCGGCAGAGCCAGGTGCGCGACTACATGAGAGTCATGATCGTTCCGGCCAAGGCCCTGGGGGACGCCGCCGCGCCGGTGAAGCCGTCGCCGCCAAAGCCCAGACCGTCCAAGCCCAAGGCCGCTCCGGTGGTCGCAAAAGAAAAACCCAAGACCACCCCAGTAAGGCAGGCCGACGCCGAGCCCGAGGTCCAGCGGCCGGCCTCCGGCCCAGCCGCCGCGGACGCAGCCGCAGGGGAGGCGGCACCGGAGAGCCGCCAGCGCCGGGGCGGCCCGGACGGAACCGCCTTCGGCACCTCGCCCTTCGGAAGCTCCGAGGCCAGCTTCGACGACCCCAACTTCATGTACGGCTACTACGTACAACAGATGCTGGCGCTCATCGGCAGCCATTGGACGCGACCGCGGGCGAGTCCGGGAACCGAGATGATCATTCACTACAACATCTCTCGTCGGGGTGAGCTGACCGGAATCGAGATCGTCAAGGAATCCGGCAATCGGGCTTTCGATCTGGCGGGCTTACGCGCGGTGACCCTCGCTTCCCCGCTGCCGCCCCTGCCGCAGAGCTACCGCTCGGACTCGCTAGGCGTGAATCTGGTGATTCGATAGGAACACGCATGAAACGACGCTCTCTACTCGCCGCGATTCTGGTCCTGACCTTCGTGGCACCGTTCGCGCTCTGGGCTCAGTCCGGTCTTCCGGACGAGCAACAAGACATCACGGTCATTTTGGAAGGCTCGGCTCGCTCTCGCCTCCGCCTGGCCGTGCCCGATCCCGACGGAGTCGAGAACCTCTCCCCTGTCGGGCGCAAAGCGGCGACGGAGATGATCGCGGTCCTGCGCGAGGACCTTGAAGCCAGCGGCGCTTTCATTGTTCAGGGTCCGCTCGAGCTCTCGGTGCTCGAGCTCACCGGTGATCCACTGACCGACTACGTGCTCTACGAGTCGATTGGCAACGAGCTGCTGCTCGAAGCCGACCTCACCGAAGAGCCTGGCCGGCTCGTGCTCGAGGGCCGGGTCTTCAATCTCGCCAGCGCCAACTCGGTAGTGGGAAAAAGATACCGGGGCGGGTTCGAGCTGGCCCGCCGCATCGCCCACACCTTCGCCGACGAGATCGTCTTCTATTTCACCGGCCGGCGCGGCGTGGCCCTGACTTCGATCGCCTTTCACTCCGATCGCGCCAAGAGCAGCGGGCGCGAGATCTACCTGATGGACTACGACGGCTTCAATCAGCGCGCGATCACCGCTCACGAGACCCTGTCGATGTCGCCAGACTGGAGCCCGGAGGCGGATCTCATCTCCTATGTCTCCTACCTCAGCGGCGGACCGGCGCTGCACCTGGTCGAGCTACGAACCGGGCGCAAGTCACCGATCGTTACCGACGGCGACTTCAACGTCTCACCTTCGTTTTCGCCCGACGGCAAGACGATCGCATTCTCGCGCTCGGTAGGCAACGGCAACACCGAGGTCTTCCTGTGCAATCGCGACGGCTCGAACCTGCGGCGCTTGACCACCGCCCGCGGCATCGACACCAACCCGGCCTGGAGTCCGACGGGGCGCGAGATCGCTTTCACCTCGAGTCGCTCCGGAACGCCTCAGATCTACATCATGAGCGCCGAGGGAGCGAACCTGCGTCGCATTACCTTTCTCGGCCGCTACAACGACGGCGCCGCGTGGAGCCCTGACGGCACCAAGCTGGCTCACTCGGCGCGACGCCCCGACAACTCGTTCGATATCGCGATTACCGACATCGTGACCCAGGAGACCCGGTACTTGACCGAGGACGCCCCGGGCAGCCACGAGTCCCCGAGCTACTCGCCGGATGGCAAGAAGCTGGCGTATGCCGCCAACCTGACATCTCGCGGCGGTTCCAGCACGCAGATCTTCACCATGGACCTGGACGGCGGCGGGAGACGGCAGCTGACACGCTCCGGCAACAATTTTGCGCCCTCGTGGTCCGGCCATCCAAAATAGTGAAACTCGTTGAAAACCTGTTGCTGATCGCTGACAATATTTGCTAAAGTTCGATCGCTAATGGAACTTTTGCATCTTGACCCGTAAGAATCTGACTAAAGCTCGATCAGAAAAGGAGATGGTGATGTACCGACGGACATCGACAGCCGTGGCCTGGGCCTTGGCGTTGGTTTTGGTGGCCGGCCTCGTGGCCTGTGGACCCAAGGACGTGCCGGAATCGGCCCCGGTGATGGAAGTGGAAGAAGAGCCCGCACCCGCCGAAGTGGTCGCGCCAACGCCTGCTCCCGACACGACCATGGACGAAATCCCACCGCTTCTCGAAGGCGAGCTCATCGAGATCCAGGAAAGAGCCATCGCTCAGGGCCTGCTCGGTGACGTTTTCTTCGACTTCGACAAGTTCGACCTGAGACCCGATGCTCGCGAGCGCCTGCAGAAGAACGCCCAGTTCATGAGGGAGTACTCGATGCTGGAGTTCGGCCTCGAGGGTCACTGCGATGAGCGCGGTACCAACGAGTACAACCTCGCGCTCGGTGAGCGCCGCGCCAACGCGGCCAAGGACTATCTAATCTCGCTCGGCGTCAGCGCCAGTCGTGTTCGCACCATCAGCTACGGCGAAGAAAAGCCCTTCTGCATGGGACACAACGAGGATTGCTGGCAGAAGAATCGACGCGGCCACTTCGTCCTCACCGGTCGCACCGATAGCTGATAGACCTCGTAGTTGCCGATGGCTCTCATCCGCCGCCCAGCGATAGCGCTTCTGGCTCTTACACCGCTAGTAGGTGGTTGCGTTTCGACCAGCGACATCGAAGCGATTCAGGCGCAGCTTTCCGACATCCAGCGCCAGGTCCTGGTCCTGCAACAGCAGAGCTCGAGCAAGGAAGAAGTCGCCACGTTGCGCGGTGAGGTCGCAACCCAGACCGAGGCCTTGCTCAAGTCCGAGGCCGAGATGCTGGTCGGCCTGGAACAGCTCTCGACCCAGATCGAGCAGCTCCAGGCGAACCTCGGTGACAGCAATTACCGGCTCGCTCAACTATCGCAGCAAATCACCGCTACCAATCAGGAACTGCAGGCCGTGCGGAGCGCTCTCGGCGGATCGCTCCGACGGCCGGCCGCTCCCACGATCGAGCCGCCCGAGAATCCACGTGACCTCTACGACTCCTCCTACTCCGACTATCTGGGCGGCAAGTACGATCTCGCGATCTCCGGCTTCCGACGCTACTTGGATGCTTTCCCGGAGACCGACCTGGCCGACAACGCGAACTACTGGATCGCCGAGTCGCTCTTTTCTCAGCGCAAGTACTCCCAGGCGGTCAACGAGTTCGACCAGATTCTCAAGAGCTATCCCCGCAGCGACAAGATCCCCAGCGTGCTGCTCAAGAAGGGTTACGCCTATCTCGAGGTCGGCCAGCGGGAACAGGGTCTGGTCCAGCTCCGCAACGTGGTCCGGCAGTACCCGCAGTCCGACGAGGCCAACCTGGCCCGGCAGCGCCTGCGCTCTCTGGGTGTTGACCCCGGCTAGCCCGACCGCTACACTCCGCCAGCGCTCCGGGTAGGGCCCGGCGCGAAACCTCGAGAGAGACCCACCATGGCAAACAACAAGTCCACCGAAAAGCGCATTCTGCAAGCCGAGCGCTCCCGCCAGAGAAACAAGGGCACGAAGAGCCGCATGAGATCCGCGGTCAAAGACCTTCGCAGCGCCGTTGCCGAGGGAGACGCCGACAAGGCCAAGAACCTCTTGCCGCAGACCCTCCGCCTGGTGGACGGTACCGCTCAGAAGGGCGGCATCCACAGAAACGCCGCCGCGCGCACCAAGTCCCGCCTGCAAAAGGCGGTCGCGGCGATCGATTCATAGCTCGGCCGGACGGTCGAGACGGAGCTCGACCGTCTTGGATCAGAACCCTTCGAGCAGGTCGATCACCAGAGTCTGCGCGAACTTGACCGCGACCTCTTCGATGGCCTCGTCCTGGCGGCTGAAGAAGTCGGCTTCCGAGACATTGGCCTCGTAGAGCTCGCGAAACGTGTAGCGGTCCTGCTGCCAGAGCACCTCGTCACCGTTGGCGCGCGTGAAAAGCATCTGGGCCCCGATCACGATCTCGTACTCCGTGGCCCGGCCTCCGCTGGCGAATGTGACCGGTCGCACGTAGTAGGAGTTCACCGTGCCGCTCAAAATGCCGTCGGCTTCGCTGCGGTTGCGCACGACCTCGAAACGACGCCGGGTCACGAACTCGTCCGCGATCGCCCGCGCCAGAACCTGCTCGAGCTGTGATCGCCGCGTCGTGTTCTTGAGCGCCTCGACATAGATGTTGCGGACGTCTTCCGGGAGGGTGCTGGTGCGGCCCACGAGCGCATATCCGCATCCGATCAGAAAGAGCGGAACCAGGGCGAGGGCCGTCAACGCCCGGGTCCGCGATGCCGTCGAGATCCTCTTGAGCAGTGTCATGCGCTTTGCCTCGTGACGAAGTTGACCAGTCGACCGGGAACGAAGATCATGCGAGCGATCTCCCGGCCTTCGACGTGTCGGGCCACTCTATCGCTTGCCAGCACCAAATCCCTCACCCGCGCCTCATCCGTGTCTGCGGGGACCGCAACCCGGTCCCGGAGCTTGCCGTCTACCTGAACCACCAACTCGACGGTCTCGGTGGCGAGCTTGTCCGGATCGAAGTCCGGCCAGTCGACATCCAAGAGCGATTCGGGATGTCCTCTCTCCTCCCAGAGCTCCTCCGTGAGATGGGGCGCCATCGGGTGCAGCAGCTGAAGCAGGGTGTCGAAGCTGCCCTCGCAGACGACGCGCGAGGCCGACTTCTCCTCGACCGCTCGCGACAGGCCGTTCATGAGCTCCATGAGCCCGGCGATGGCCGTGTTGAACTTGAACTTCTCGAGATCGCGGGTGACGCGCTCGACGCTCTGGTGAGTCAGACGCTCCAGCTCCTCATCCGCCATGCCGTTGTGCGGTGCCTCTCCGAGCCGGCTCTGCATCCGGATCACGCGGTTCAGGAAACGATAGGCGCCGTAGACAGCCTCGTCGTTCCACTCGACTTCGTCTTCCGGAGGCCCCAGGAACAGGGTATAGACACGTTCGGTGTCCGCGCCCATGTCCTCGATGAGCTTGTCCGGGGACACCGTATTGCCGCGGGACTTGGACATCTTCTCCACCCGGCCGCTGGCTTCGGAGTAGCGCGTGATCATCCCCTGGTTGAAAAGATTCGTGAACGGCTCCTCCACCGCTACGAGACCGAAGTCGTGCAAGACCCGGCACACGAAGCGCGCGTACAGCAGATGCAGGATCGCATGCTCGATACCGCCGATGTACTGATCGACCGGCATCCACTCCTCGGCAACCTCGGAGCTGAAGATCCTCGTATCGTCTCTTGCCGAGAGATAGCGCAGGTAGTACCAGGCGCTGTCGACGAAGGTGTCCATCGTGTCGGTTTCCCTGCGCGCCGGACCGTCGCACCGGGGGCAGGTCGTGTTCACGAAGTCCTCCGATCGCGACAGCGGATTGCCCTGCTTGCCGGTGAACTCGACGTCATAGGGCAACTCGACCGGAAGCTGGTCCTCGGGAATGCCCACGGGTCCACAGCCTTCGCAATAGACGATCGGGATCGGCGTGCCCCAGTAGCGCTGCCGGGAAATCAGCCAGTCCCGAAGGCGGTAGGTCACCCGGGCCCGGCCGAAGCCCTTCTCCTCGACCCAGGCGACGAACTTGGCGACGGTCTCCTTGCTGTCGCTCAGGCCGTCGAAGGGCTTGGCATTCCGAATTGTGCCGCGATTGAGAATCGGCTCGGTCATTGACGCGGCGTCGACGTCTTCGTCCTCCGGATGGTAGACGAGGCGGACCCCGAGTCCTTCCTGGCGGGCAAAGGCGAGGTCGCGAGCGTCATGGGCGGGTACGGCCATGATCGCACCGGTGCCGTAGTCCGGGAGAACGTAGTTGGCCAGCCAGATGGGAATCTCTTCGCCGGTCGCGGGATTGAGCGCCATGGCTCCCGTGTCGCGCCCTTCTTTGGTCACGCCTTCGCCCTCTCGCTCCAATCTGAGGGTGTTGCGGATGCGCTCGATCCACGACCTGACTTCTCGATCGCGTTTCCCGTCGCCGAGGAGTCTCTCGACCACCGGATGCTCCGGCGCCAGCACCATGAAGGTCGCCCCGTGAATGGTGTCCGGCCGGGTGGTGAACACGGTCAGCGCCTCGTCGATGGCCGGGATCCGAAAATCGAGCTCGGCGCCCTCGGAGCGGCCGATCCAATTGCGCTGCATCGTCTTGACCCGATCGGGCCAACCGTCCAATCCGTCCAAACCGCCGAGGAGCCGCTCCGCGTACTCGGTGATCTTCCAGAACCACTGCTCCAGGTCTTTTTGGATCACCTCCGAGCGGCAGCGCTCGCAGCGACCTTCCACCACCTGCTCGTTGGCGAGCACCGTCTGACAGCTCGGGCACCAGTTGACCGGCGCTCGCTTCTTGTAGGCCAGTCCCTTTTCGAACATACGCAGGAACAGCCACTGGTTCCAGCGGTAGTAGTCAGGTCTGCAGGACGCGACTTCCTTGGACCAATCGAAGAGGATGCCCCAACGTTTGAACTGCTCCTTCATCACTCGGATGTTGTTGAGCGTCCAGTCCCGTGGATGTACCGAACGAGCGATCGCGGCGTTCTCGGCCGGCAGACCGAAGGAGTCCCAGCCCATCGGATTCAGGGGTCGCTTGCCGCGCATCCGAAGAAAGCGGTACAGAGCATCGCCGAGTATGTAGTTGCGACCGTGCCCGACATGCAGCCGGTCTCCCGAGGGATACGGGAACATCATCAGCATGTAGTACTTGTTTTGGGAGTTCGACAGGTCGATCTCGGCCACCCGGCGCTTCTCCCAGCGGCTCTGCCATTTCGCCTCGATGGTTTTGTGATCGTATTTCGCCATGGATACCGCCTCTTAACTCATCACGCCCGGGAACTGGCGCTTCTTGAGCAGGCCGTCGAGCAGCCCGTTGACGAATCGCCCCGAGTCCTTGGATCCGAACTTCTTGGCCAGCTCGATCGCCTCGTCCACGATAACGAGCTTGGGCACGTCCGGCTCGTAGAGGAACTCGTAAACCGCGAGCCGCAGAATATTGCGATCGACGGCGGGCATGCGCTCGAGCCGCCAGTGCTCGGCCTGGCCGCGGATCAGGTCGTCGATCTCCTGCAGATTGTCGAGAGTGCCGCGAACCAACGCTTGCGCGTAGGTGAAGGACTTCTTGGAAGCCGCCGTCTCGGGCGCCTGGGGGGTCGGGGGGCCCTGCCGGGCATTCACTTCGCCGTCGTCGGTGCCGTACTCCGCCGGCCGGAAGAGGCTCAGAGCTTCCTCGGCCTCCGAGGCGCCCAGATCGCACTGGTAAAGGGCCTGGGCCGCCAACTCGCGCCCTTTGCGTCTAGGACTCATCCCAATCCGTTCTCTCAAGGAACTTCCGAGTCACCGGAGATCGCGCGTACCCCTCTTCCGATCGGCTCGAAATGCAGTATAGAGGTGCCCCCCAGGCCGGTCAACGTAATCGGGGACACGATTCCTTCGTGTCCCCTCCCGACTCTTGACACGATTCCTTGGTGTCCCCTCTCGACTCCTTCGCATCCTTCATCAAGGCGGTCTCGGGCCCTGGACCGTCCTGGTAAACTAGGCGCACTTGGAGTACGCGCCGGGCGCCGGTGCACAACGAGAGTAAAGCCACTTTGGTCACGCCCGGTAGAGACTCGACCGCGATCCTCGGGATCTCAGCCTTCTACCATGATTCCGCCGCTGCGCTGTTGGTGGACGGCGAGATCGTCGCTGCGGCCCAGGAGGAGCGCTTCAGTCGCAAGAAGCACGACGAGCGCTTCCCCGTCCGGGCGATCGACTACTGCCTCGAGGAGGCCGGCGTCGGCCCCGAGCAACTCGACTACGTGGGCTTCTATGACAAGCCGGCGCTGAAGTTCGAGCGCCTGCTCGAGACCTATTTCGCCTACGCGCCGGCGGGATTCCCGTCCTTTCTGCGGGCGATGCCGGTCTGGCTCAAGCGCAAGCTCCATCTGCCGCGCGAGATGCGAGCAGCCCTCAAGGGAGCGTACGAGAGCCGGTTCGTCTTCACCGAGCACCATGAGTCACACGCGGCCAGTGCCTTCTTCCCCTCGCCGTTCGAGGAGGCCGCGATCTTGACCCTCGACGGCGTGGGGGAATGGGCCACCGCCAGCTGCGGGGTCGGGCGCGACAACCGCATCGAGCTGGCCCAAGAGATGCATTTCCCGCACTCGCTCGGCCTGCTCTATTCCGCCTTCACCTACTACTGCGGATTCGCCGTCAATAACGGTGAGTACAAGCTGATGGGACTGGCGCCGTACGGGCGGCCGACCTACCGGGACCTGATCCTCGACAGACTGATCGACCTGAAGGAGGACGGGTCGTTTCGGCTCGACATGTCCTACTTCAACTACTGCCAGGGTCTCACCATGACCTCGGAGAAGTTCCACAGGCTGTTCGGCGCTCCACCGCGCCGGCCCGAGGCGTCTACCGAGGGCCTGTACGTCAACCTTGCCGCCTCGATCCAAAAGGTAACCGAGGAAGTCATGTTGCGGTGCGCCGGCCACCTGCAGCGCACGACCGGGATGAAGAACCTCTGCCTGGCGGGCGGTGTCGCGCTCAACTGTGTCGGCAACGGCCGCATCCTGCGCGAGGGGCCCTTCGAGAACATCTGGATCCAACCGGCCGCGGGGGACGCCGGGGGCGCCCTCGGCGTGGCCCAGTTCATCTGGCACCAGTTGCTCGACAAGCCGCGCCGGCCCCAGCCAACCGACGGGCAGAAGGGCTCGCTTCTCGGAGTCGAGTTCGACGACTCGGAGGTCGAGTCGTTCCTCGCCACGGTCGATGCCGACTGGCAGCACTTCGCGGATGACAAGGCGCTGTGTGAGCACGTTGCCGCCGCGATAGCCGAGGGCCAGATAGTGAGCTGGTTTCAAGGACGCATGGAGTTCGGTCCCAGAGCCCTCGGATCGCGGAGTATCTTGGGCGACGCGCGCGATCCGCGAATGCAGTCGTTGATCAACCAGAAGGTGAAGTTTCGCGAGGGCTTCCGACCGTTCGCGCCCGTCGTGCTCGCCGAGCACGCCCACGAGTTCTTCGAAATGAAGGTCGGCCACGAGAGCCCCTACATGTTGCTCGTCGCGCCGGTCGACGAGTCGAGAAGGCTGCCGATCCCTCCCGAGCTCCAGAATGCCCAGGGCCTCGAGAAGTTGCTGCAGAAGCGCTCGCAGATCCCATCGGTCACCCACGTCGACTACTCGGCCCGCGTGCAAACGGTCGATCCTCTCCGGCACGGGCTCCTGCGCACCCTGATGGAGACGTTTCAGCGTCAAACGGGTTGCCCGGTAATGGTCAATACCAGCTTCAACCTGGGGTGGGATCCCATTGTCTGCTCACCGGGTGACGCCTACCGCACTTTCATGTCCTCGGACATCGACGTGCTCTGCCTGGGCAGGTTCGTTCTTCAGAAGAGCCTGCAACCGGCGGTGGTGCGCTCTGCGGCGGCCCGGCTCGATCCGGCGGCGTCCAGCTCGGCGCTCCGCAGCCCGTGCTGCCGAGCCCCGCTCGCGGATCGCGGCCACGAGCTCTCGTGCGCCGAGTGTGGCCAGGCGTTTCCGGTTACCGACGGCATTCCCCAGCTCTTCTGGCCCGAAGACGACAGCCGGGTGAACGAGACCACCGAGATCGTCAAGTCGTTCTACGAAGAAACACCGTTTCCCAACTACGACGACCACGACTCGGTGCGCTCGCTGATCGAGAAATCACGGCGCAGCGGCTACGCCCGGCGGCTCGACGAGTCGATCCCCTACAACAGCACGGTACTCGAGGTCGGCTGCGGCACCGGTCAGATGTCCAATTTCCTCGGCATCGGCTGTCGCCAGGTGCTGGCCACCGACATCTGCATGAACTCGCTTCGGCTGGGCGAGACCTTCCGTCGCGAGCACGATCTGGAGAGGGTCAGTTTCCTGCAAATGAACCTCTTCCGGCCGGCGCTCGAGCCGGAGGCTTTCGACATGGTCCTCTGCAACGGCGTCCTGCATCACACTCCGGCACCGCAGCGGGGCTTCGAAGAACTGGTAAAGCTGGTTCGGCCCGGAGGACACATCATCATCGGCCTCTACAACCGGTACGGTCGGCTCCTGACCGACTTGCGCCGGCAGGTCTTCCGGGTAACCGGGGGCCGGCTGCGCGCCATCGATCCGGTCCTGCGCCAGGCCGGTCTGAGCGAAGGCAAGCGCCGGGCCTGGTTCGCCGACCAGTACCGCCACCCCCACGAGTCGAAGCACACCTTCGGTGAGGTACTCGCCTGGTTCGACCGTTCGGGCCTCGAGTTCGTCCGGGGCCTCCCGGCAATGCGCTCGACCGACGATGGCCTGGCGGGCGCGAGTCTGTTCGAGCCACAACCACGCGGCGGAGCGCTCGACCACCTGCTGGCTCAGCTCACCGAGATCGTCTCGCCGGGTCAGAAGGAAGGCGGGTTCTTCGTGATGATCGCCAGGAAACCGGGCGGTGAGCCGCGCGAGCGAAGCGTCGTGGCCGCCCCGAGTCAACAGGTCGAGGTCGAGCTCAGGCCGAGCGTGGTGTCCTGATGCCGGAATCGAACCACGAGGCGAAACGATGGCCCTGATCGAGCTCAACCTCTATCCGGCGAGACGGGACCTACGGTGGTTCGGTCTGATCGTCCTGCTCTGCTTCCTCACCATCGGCGGGCTGGTCTACTGGAGGACCGAGAGCCTGCGCCTTCCTGTCGGGCTCTGGGCCGCCGGAGCCCTGCTGAGTGGCATCTATTACGCGGTCGAGCCGTTGCGGGTCCCCATATACCGCGCCTGGATGCTGCTGGTCTTCCCGATCGGCTGGACGGTATCGCATCTGGTGCTGGCTCTGATCTATTATCTGCTGTTCACACCGATAGGACTTCTCATGCGCCTTTTTGGGCGCGACCCTATGCACAGGCGATGGAATTCGAAAACCCCCACTTACTGGATCGACCGCCAGGAAACGAGCAATCTCGAGCGCTACTTCCGCCAGTTCTAGCCAGGAGCGATACGATCGGGTCTGAAATGACGAACCAAGAAAGAGACCAGCAGCTGGAGCGCCTCGCCCGGGGGCGTCAGTCGAATGCCTTCGTCGAGCTGGCGTCGCTGGCGATGCGGCGCAAGAAGTACTGGCTGCTGCCGGTCATCGTCGTCCTGTTGCTGTTCGGAATGCTGGTTGTGCTCGGCGGCACCGCGGCCGCGCCGCTGATCTACTCCATCTTCTGACCGGGCTGATCGGTCTGATTCGCGAGCAGGACCTCGGCCATCGCCCGGGCGACTCGGTAGCAGCCCTCATCGCTGTAGTGCGTCGGGTCGACATGCGACCTCTCGAGGCCGGCGAGAGCGTCGACAATCGGATAGAGCCCGGCGTGCGGCTCGGCCAGCAAAGCGTCGTAGGCCGCCGCCACCAAAGGTTGAGAGCCCGCGTAGGGCTTGCCGGTCTGATAGCCCTTGATCGGCTGCAGGAACTGGTAGACATCAACGCCCAGGGCCTCGCCCACCGCAATCAAGAGACGGCGATTGGTGTGCATATGTTGCTGCGCGAAGGCGACGGGATCCTCGTTGGCCACGTAATAGCGCGACCTGCGCGTGAGTTGAAACCCGCGTCCGAGCCCGGTCTCTTTCTTGCCGCGCATCATGCGGATTGGCGGGAAGGTCGGGTTGAGAGTGATCCAGGGTAGCTCCTTCTGAACGTTGTAGGAGCGCTGGCGCTCGCTCTCCCAGGCGCGGTAGGCAAAGTCCGAAAAAAAAGGCGCCGGCATGCCCCAGGTCAAGACCGCGGCGTCGTTCAGTCCGTCGAGCAATACCACGGCGTCGGGCTGGCCGCCGTCGCGGAGCAGAGAAATCAGCAGATTGAGCTCGATCGAGCTGAAGTAGTACGAGTGCCCGTGATTGGTGACTCGGACCCGCCGCTCGGGCAGCCGCTCTTGGAGGATCGTCTGCAGGTGGGAGGCCACGGTCTGGCTATCGGGCATGCCCCAGCCGAACATCGTCGAGCCCCCCAAGGTCCAGACGGCGAACTCGCGATTTGAGTCCGGGCGAGGCGATGGCGCCAGCGTGCCACGATTGCCCGCCTTGGTGACGCTGACCAGCTTGCCCGGAAAGGGCCGCTCGCGAAAAACCGTCCACGGATAGAACTGGTAGGAGCGTCGCTCCCCCATCTCGTCGAACTCGCGTCCGGTGAGGATCGCCTCCTCACGTGAAATACGAACATAGGAGTCGAGGTCGAAGTCCGGGGAGTAGATGCGCACCTCCTGCTCGGGCTCGGGAACCCACAGCGCCATCGCTCCGAGACAGAGAGCGGCGAGCAGCAGTGAATTCAGCACCACGACCGCGGTCGTCTTGTAGATCTCGAAGAACTTCGTTGACATCGCGTGACTCCGTCCGACGGCCCGGTTCCGAATCCTACTCGATTCGTTGGGACGGCTCAGCCGAAGAAGAGACCAACTGGGCCCCTTGGGTGCGAACTCGCCGATCGGCCAGCAGGATCGATGAGAGGAAGCGGTACTTGACCGCCCGAGGCCGCGATCAACTGTTGACCTACCTGAATGCGGCGGAGGTAACCGTTCTCATTCCGCCAGAAATCAGAGGGGAGCGTGTTCATCGGCGAATCGAAGAGTTCCTGACTTGGTCTCAAACCAAGCGAGGAGCCGTTCGCAATCCTGCCGGTAGGCCGGCTCCGCCGCTGACCCAACGCGCTCGAGCTCGCCAAATCACTGCCCAACTTGAACATCGGCTCCTGGATGTTAGAAACCCGCATTGAGCAATGGGGAGATATCGCCAACCTCTAGAAGGCTACAGGGGCGTGCAAGGCCGCCGAGACAGCCTGGGTAGGCCACAGCTGGGAAAAGCGAATTCCTATCCCGACAACCCCTACTCGACGGTGATCTCGATCTCCTCCGCCGCCGTCTCGGTGACGCCGTTGTGCATGGTGACGGTGGTGCGCACCCGAAATGTCCCGGTGGGGACGAAGTCGGGGATCTCCGCAATCGACCACGGCAGCTCCCGGAGCTCTCCCGTTCCGGAGGGTGAGAGGTTCTCCATCGACGTGAGGAGCACGAACTTGAGATTCCCGGCCTCGTCGCGGAGCTCGAAGCGGCCGCTCACCGTGCCGTAGTAGCCGCCGGCGTAGGAGGCGTTCTCGTGCACGTCGAGAAGGGCGTGGAGAGTGACTGGATCGCCGATGCGAAACTGGGTCTGCGGCTGGTTGAAGTCGCCGAGGCTGGCCACGACGCGCTCGAGAGTGAAGTCTCCCCCGGTCTTTGTCGTCGGCAGCCGGTGCCCCTTGCCCGCAGCGATCACCAAGGCGTAGTCCTGCGGAGCACGACGCACCCTGGTCCCCTTCACTACGACGGTCCAGGCGCCCGGCCGAGGCCGCTTCACCAACAGGTGCTCGACGTTGTCGCGGAAGTTGCGTCCTGTCGTCGCCGCGACCAGGGGCTTCGCCGGATCGGGAACGAACGGCAGGACTTCGTCGTTGCCGAAGCGGGCCGAGATGTCGAGGTCGTTGACCAGGCGACGGCCGGGAGGGTCATGCCACACCAGGGTGACCCGCAGCTCCTTCCTGCCCCTGGGCACCTCGAAGCTGTAGGCCTGCTCTTCCCCGTTGTGGACGTTGTTCTCGACGAAGCGCGACCTCACCGCCTTGGTCTTCCTCAAGCCCTCCTGGCCGGCAACCGTCTTCGCCGCCAGCTCGGCGTCGACGAGGCCGTAGCCGTGGACGTAGTCCGGTCCCTCGATGCCCAGGTCGCGGGCCGAGTTGATGAGCAGCGCCTTGATCAAGGCCGAGCTCGGATCGGCGCCGTGGATCTTCCGGTACTGATCCAGCAGCAGCGCCGCCACTCCCGCCACCATCGGGCACGATCCCGAGGTGCCGGAACCATAGCCGTAGGTGTCGTCGTTGTTGGTGGAGTAGTAGCGAAAACCGGGCGCCACCAAGTGGGGGCCGATGCGGCCGCCCCAGGCCGGACCTCGCGAGGAGAAGCCGGTGATGACGTCATCCTTGTGGGTAGCGCCGATAGCGAGGACGTTCTTGGAGTTGCTGCTCACCGTGAGCCGGTCGAACTCCGGGAAGTCGCGATGCCAGCGGTCCGGACGCCATACCTTCCCCATCTCGTCGAGCATGCGGGCCAGCAGGTTCGTGTCGCTCTCGTTACCGGCGGCCCAGATAGATAGGACGTCCGTCCGCGCAACCATCTCGTCGAGGGCGTGGTTGAAGTTGGTGTAGTAACCGAACTTCGTCTTGCCCCTGGCCGGAAGCCAGTTGCGGCTCTTGTCCAGCCGTCGTACCGGCAGCGACTCGGTGTCGGCATCGTAGGACCAGGAGTTGGCCGAGATTCTCATGCCGTAGCGATCGGCCGCGTACTTCATCTCGCCCACAGGATCGAAGGGGATGATGAACGACAGAATCCCGGCCGAGGGCGCCACCCCGCGAGCCAGCGGGTCGCCCAGCCCGGCGGCTGCGATGGTGCCGGCGATAAAGGTACCGTGGTTGCGGTCGGCCCATTCCTCCGGCAGCTCGAGCGAGCTGGTGTCGTGAACGACGATGACGCGGCCGTCGAGCTCGACGTGATCCTCGTCGACGATCCAGGAATCGGTGACCCCGACCAGAACACCATCTCCGCTAGGCCGCCGGTACTTCTTCTTGTTGAGCACTCGCTCGACCCGCATCCGCTTGACCGACAGTGTGTCGGCACGCTTCGTGTAGAGCATGGCCGGATCGATCTGTGCGACCTCCTTGCTGGCGAGCAATCTACGGACTGCGCCAAGGGGCGCCTCGACGATCAGACGGTTGCCGGCGAGATACGCTTCCGCGGCACACTCGACTCCGAGCGAACGCAGCAGACCGCTGGCGCGGGCCAGCGGCACCCCAGGCTCGAAGCGCACGTCCACGGCGACCGGCTCATCGGGCGAGGACTTGTGGACGCTCGAGTCGCCGAGACGAGCGCTGCCCAACACGAGGACCGCTCCGACAACGAGCAGCAGATCCAACGCCCCGAGACCGAGGATCGCCTTGAGCTTCATACGGCACCTCCTCCCGACCCTCTGGCGGCTCGGTGGTGCCTGGTGCGTGGAGAAAAGTGGGCTGCTCTGCCCCCGGCCTTCACCGGGGTCGCCTTCGCCGAGGTGTATTCAGGCTACGCCGCTCACGGCAGCGGCGCACCACCCGCGCGGGTGGGCGTAGGGTGCCAACAATCGGCCCACAGCTTGTTGCCGAGTCCTTGATGGTTTCTCTCAAGATGGTAATGCTCGACGTATTCGTGGACGACGAAGCGTAGGTGTCGCTCGCTGAGTGGCACCACCCGGCGCAGACACTCCGCGCCTCATCGTCGAGCTGCATCCGCTCGACGCCGGCGCAGAAGTCCAAGCCGCCCGTTTGCGCAGATCCGAGGAGACCGTACACCTTCGAACCTTCGGCTTCCGCGGGTCTGGTTCCTCGAGATGCCGGGGCGGCGTGTGAGATCACCCGCCGCCCCGGTGCCTGTGCTGAAAACCTCAATGCAGACCCGCACCCTCCCTTAACCGTCGGAGCATGCCGGATCGGACTCGTCGAGCAGGTTGATGAGCTCGGCGAGATCCTTGGCCATTACGAGCTCGGCGTGCGTCGCGTCGGCATTGGTGAGAATCGCCTCGAGGGTCGCGAAGACGAGATAGACCGGCGTGTCCGCCACCATGTCGCCGTTGGTGTCGATCACCTCGGTCCAGCCCACGGCACCGGCCGCGAAGTTGAGCCACGCCGCGAGAGCTTGCTGAGTCGCTTTGGTGCGCATGTCGGGACTCTTCGACGCAAAGTCGGCCGGCGCCTCCTCGGTGAACACGGAGCTTGCGAAGTCGACGATGTCGAGGAAGGCCTGGAGAGTGACGACGTCGATATGCTGATGCCCCTTGCCTTTGAGCTGCTTCTTCCAAAAGCCCTGGCTGCGCGTACAGTCGATGTCGCCGGTCACCAGCTTGGGGAGCCCCTCCGAGTCGTTCTCGCCGTCATCGTCGGTGAGGTCCACCTGCACCAGGTACACGCCGGGGTCCGCAAAGGTGACCGAGGCCGTGTCGCTGGCGGCGAACGGGAAGGTTCCTCCCGGGCTCTGGATCGGATCCGGCGAGCCGGACGGGTCGCCGGTGTCGTTGTAGTAAGTCGTCGAGACTGCGCTGCCGCTAAAGCCGAAGTCCCAATCAAAGGTGAGATCGTCCGAGCCCGGGTCGGTGCCGTCGGCATCGTGGCTCTGCGAGTCGCCCTGTCGGCCCAGGAACGCGTCGCCGCCGGGGAAGGCCACCGCGGTCGCGGTGTTGAGCGTCACGTCGGGCGGCAGGTTGTTGACGACGTGCGTGGTGCTCTTGCAGCCTTCTCCGCCGTCCTTGTCGGTGACGCAGATCTCGATCGTGTAGCTGCCGTTGTCACCCCAGGTGAAGGAGCCCGAGCAGGTCATGCCGCTCACGGTCTCGCTCACCGAGCCGGCGCCCACGCCGTAGTCGATGGTGCAGGTGAAGGGCGAATCATCGAAGCCCGGATCTGTGAACTCGGCGCTCACGGTAGCCAAAGCCCCTTCGTCCGAGGGCTCGGGCTCGACCACCGGGGTCGCCACGGTGGGCGGCACGTTGTCGACGACATGGGTCGTGCTGTTGCAGCCGGCGTCGCCGTCCTTATCGGTGACGCAGACCTCGACCGTGTAGCTACCGTTGTCGCCATAGACGTGGCTGGGGCCGGTGCAGGTCGAGCCCGCTACGGTGCCCGCTTCGTCGCCGCCGCCCTCACCGTAGTCGACGGTGCAGGTGAACGGTGAGTCGTCGGTGCCCGGATCGGTGAAGGTGGCGTTGGCCACCGCCGGCGATCCCTCGTCCGAGGGCTCGGGCGCAACCAACGGAGGCGCGACAGCGGGCGGCACGTTGTCGACGACATGGGGGGTGCTGTTGCAGCCGGTGCCGCCGTCCTTGTCGGTGACGCAAACCTCGACCGTGTAGCTGCCGTTGTCGCCATAGACGTGGCTGGGGCCGGTACAGGTGAAGCCTGCGACGGAGCCCGCTTCGTTACCGCCGCCCTCGCCGTAGTCGACGGTACAGGTGAAGGGCGCGTCGCCCGAGCCGGCCGGATCGGTGAAGGTGGCGCTGGCCGTGATGGAGTCGCCTTCGTCCGACGGCGACGGAGTGCTGGGCGTGTTGACACTCGGCGCGACGTTGACGACGTTGACCGTCCCGGTGTCGGTGGCGGTGGCGGCGCCGTCGCTGACCTCGAGACCTACGGTCACCGTGTCAGGACCGTTGAGCGCCGCGGCCGAGAACGTTGGCGTGGCGCCGGTGGCGTCGTCGTAGAAGCCGTCGTTGTCGAGATCCCAGGCGTAGGTCAGGGGGCTGGGGGCGCTGTCGGGGTCGGAGCTGCCGGTACCGTCGAGACCGACGCTGGCACCTTCGTTGACCGAGTACGGGCCACCGGCATCGGCCACCGGCGGTGCGTTCATCGGGTCGTTTTCCTGGATAGTCCCGTCACCGATCACATCTCCAAGGAACAGACACGGATCTCCGACCGAAGGGTTCGCCTCGCCGCTGGGCTCGCCGCCGAGGCCGACGGTAAAGTTCTCGTCGCCCTCGAAGGTGGTGTCGTCATTGAGCGTGACCACGATGGAGTAGGTCTGCGTGTCGGCGCTGGTCTGACCGAGGGTGATCAGCTGGCCGGTAATGGCGGTGTAATCGTCGGGCGCGGTGGCGGTGCCGTCGAAAGTACTCCACCAACTATTCGCGTTGACCTTGCCGCAGGGGTTGCAAGTGATGGTGAAGGTGACCGTAGCGTCGTTCTCGTTCGCGACGCCGTCGCCAATGTTGATGTGGGCGTGGCCGCCGTCAGCGGTGCAGGAACCGGGATCAGGATCATGGGCGTTCGCCGCGGCCGGCAGTAGTGCGGCCACTGTTAGCGCCAGAATGCAGGGACCCAAGGTCGATCGAGAAAACTTCCGTGTCATCAACGACTCCTTCGATAGCGGGCGCGGCGGCAATCGCTATCGGCCCTGCCGGCCTACCCATGACTTTTGTTTCGTTCGCCGACCCTGACCCCTCCCCGGGCCTGTCAACGAGCGCGTTATCTCTATTGCCAAATAGGCTAACAGGACTTGGGTGGGCGGACAATATGCGCCCGCGGTGGGTAGTGGGTCAGTTCAAACTGACCCACTACCCCGCGGTGCGGAGCTCAGAACGGCTCTCGTCAGCGACGCTCCCCCACTCCACGCCACTCTTCTTCCTCGGTGGCGAAGTTGAACAACTGCACGAGCAGAGATTTGACCCGGTCGGCCGCCGCCCGACGACCTTCAGCATCGAGTAGCCGCACGCCCTGGTCGACCACAGGCGATGGATCTGGGGAACCCCGGGATTCCTCTTGATGGCTCCGGTTCCCTACCCCAAAGGGCGTTGTGGCTGTCGCGATCTTTCTGTGATGCTCGCCTCGATCTCGAAGAGAAACTGCGTTGAATCATTCGGCTACAGGCTGCTCCAGAGTCCATTGGCTGGCCGACGGCCGGCTCTTGCACAATCGGCCGGCGCAACTCCTGGCGATCCTCGTCCTCGTCCTTCCGCGTCCGGTGGCTCCCGACATCATCAACGTGAGCGGTGGGTGCACGCTGGTGGACGCCGTTACCGCCGCCAACACCAATACGGCGACGGGGCTTTGTCCGAAGGGCTCGGGTGCGGACGAGATCCGGCTCACCGCCGACGTGACCCTCACTGAGGTGAACAACACGACTCCCGCTACCGGCCTCCGCGTCCCCGGACCCAACGGTCTGCCCCAGGTTGTCACCGACATTGTCATCGAGGGCAACGGCCACACCATCGCGCGAGGTACCGGCGCTCCGGAGTTCCGGTTCTTCAACGTCTATTCGTCCTCCGGTAATCTGACCCTTCAAAACACCACGCTGAGCAACGGCGGCGGTGCCTCGTTCGACTACCTGGGTGGCGCCATCGCCAACAGCTTCCCTTCCGACCTCACCCTCACCAACTCCACCGTCTCCGGAAATTCCGCGGGCGGCTTCTCCGGCGGCGGCGGCGGCATCTACAACGGCGGCGACGTGGTGATCACCGGCTCGACGATCTCCGGGAACTCCGCCTACAACGGCGGTGGCCTGAGCAACTACGGCATCGCGACCCTCACCAACTCCACCCTGTCCGCAAACTCCGGTGGTACGAACAAAGGGGGCGGCATCGACAGCCCCGGCACGGTCACCCTGATTCACTCGACGCTCTCGGGCAACTCCGGGGGCGGCGCGATCAACGTCTTCTCGGGGAAGGCATACCTCGAGAACACTCTGCTGGCCGCAAGCCCCACTGCGAACTGCAGAACCGGCAGCGGCACGATCACCGACAACGGCGGCAACCTCGCCGACGACACCAGCTGCGGTGTTCTTGGCACTCTCAGCGACCTCGCCCGGCGCCTTGCCGACAACGGTGGCCCCACCCGCACCCACGCGCTGCTGGAGGGGAGCAACGCCATCGGGTTGCCGATGAGCTGCCCGGAGGCAAAGGATCAGCGCGGCGCCACGCGCCCCGCCGGGGCCTGCGACAGCGGCGCCTACGAGTTCATCGCCTGCCCCGACCTGGAGCTCTCCGAGACCGTGTTCGGAACCGAGACCCGCGAGCACTGCCAGCGGATCGTGCTGGGGCCCGACTTCATCGTGTTCGGATCTGCCGATCTGACCCTGCGTGCCGGCAGTGCGGTCGTGCTCGGGAACCAGACCACGGTCGATGCCAACGGGCGGCTGACGATCGAGATCGACACCGATCTGCAGCTACTGCCTCCGCCGTAGGGTCACGTGCATCGGTGTTGATCGAGAGGAACAGGAAGTCGGGGCGTTGGTTGTAGCGGTCGAGCCCTGTCTGTTTGGCCCGGACAGATAGGTAACAGGTCGACCGCTACATACCGTGGGACCCAGCCCGACTCGATGAGTCTGTGGCTGCCACTCCGCGGCCGGTTCACAGACTAAGGCCCCACAACGCGGAAAAGCGATTTCCTACTCCGCGAGCCGACCATAGCCATCGGCTGATGGTCAATACCGGTGTACCTCGTTTATGCGACGAAGTACGACGCAGTAGGCTAGCTCCCGGTCGGCGCGACCTCGCCCTTCGCTTGTCCGTTCATCGCAGCCGCAATCTCGCCCGAGATTCGGTCGGCGGCCTGCCGCACAGGATCGGCCGCTAGGTGAGCGTAGCGTTGGCGTTGTTGCCGCTTGGGTGTGTCCGGGTAGCTTGCCGATGATGGGAAGCGAGAGGCCCGTTTCCGGCTGAGTGCCCAGCCCAGAACCCGCCTAGGGCCAAGCGGCGACGAATCTCACCGGGCTTCGCACACCGGGCAAATGATCCTCGCATCGAGATGTTGGGTGGAGCGTAAGTCACTCACCGCTTCCGGGGTCAGCTCGACGATCAGGCCTGAGTCACACTTGCCGCATGCCAGACAATCGAGGCCGAGAGCGGTCGCGAGGTCGTGCGCGTCGAGCGACACCGGGTCGAGGGCGATGCGGTAGTGGCGGGCTTCATGCTCGGTGCGGCTGTGTTCGAGGACGGTCCGGATCTTCTCGATGACCTTCTCCACGGGTGTCGTCGCCTTTGCGATGAACTCTTTAGCGCCGAGCTCCAGGGCTTTTTCCATCAACGTCTCCTGCTCTTTCGCGGAGAAGACGACCACGGGAATGGCGCGAAGAGACTCGTCGCCCATGATCGTCTCGAGAACCTCGATGCCGCCGATCCCTGGGAGGCCGAGATCGAGCATGACGAGGTCGACCTTGTTCTGCCGCAATACGTCGAGCCCGGTTTCGCCGCTATCCGCGGTGAGAACGTGGTAAGAGTTGACGAGCAGTTGGTGTTGGTACATCTTCCGTACGAGCCGGGAGTCGTCGATGATGAGGACTGTTGCGTGGTGCATGACCTATGTGCCTGTACCGACGAGCGAGCCTCAGTCGTTCCGATTGAATCGGGTCAGTGATCGGAGCAAACTCATTTCGGGTTAACCGGTAGGCGCTTTTCTCTTCGTTGGCGAGCAGTCTAGCAGGCGTCGTCGCCTGCTTGGACGGACCACGCCGCTCTTCTCCAGCCTGGATAGGTGGGGCTGCGCTCCTAAGTAAAACAGCTACGCCCGCCCAGAGCCTCGAACGGCCTGGGTAGAGCTGGCAACCTTGCAGATAGCCACGAGGTCGGAGTGTCGAATAAAGGCGCGGCCCCTCGCGTACTGGAGAGTGACAGTTGAGAGGAGAAAGGAGAACCAATGAACGCGTTCGAGATGACCATGGCCGGTTTCGTCATACTGCTTGCCCTGGCGGCCCTCGGCTTCTGGATCGCGATGATCCGGCACTGCTGGCTGAGTACAGCATCTGGCAGCCGCGAGCGCTGGGTGTGGCTCCTGATCGTCGTCTTGGGCAAGCTCCCTGGAGCGTTCGCCTACTTTCTGCTGCGGAAGAAGCCGGCTCTGGGGTGACGGCCTGCCTCACTGTACTCGCTCCGGCCGTTCTTGACGACAGCCCTGCCCCTTCGGGTGGCGCTCGTTTCCTAACTCCAGGCGTAATCTATAGCCTGCCTCGACAAAGGCGCACCTGGGAGAACCCAGGGCGCAAAGCGGCTAGGTCGCGCTCGGACTAGCGCCTCATCGGCTCAACGTTTCCCAGCCGATTAGGTTTCGAAGCAGACCGAACAGGCCAATCCGGCCTTGGCCGGGGGTGCAGAAAAGGAGGGTTTATGTTTCGGTTGAAGATCTTCGTAGTCGCTGTTCTCGTCGTGATCTGCCTGGCTTCGGCAGGTCATGCAACCGCCAAGTTCACCTGCAACGCAGGCGGTAGGTTCTGGGAGGTCACTCCAGGCATGTGGCCGATAGAGGTCACGATGATGGTGACCAAGGCCGGCACCGACTGCGACATCTTGGTCGACGATTTTGAGGGGACCATTCTCGCTCTCGGGATCAGCATCGAAAGCCGCTTCGAGACGGTGAGGTTCGGTCCTCTTCCCGGGGTCCCGGTTCGCATCACGGCGATCAAGTCGAGTGGTGGCAACTCCAAGGCCTACTTGCGCGCGAACGATTCCGCGCGCTTCATCGCGGTCAGACAAGGAGACGCCGTGCGCTCGCCAGTCAGCGCGAGGGAGTTGGCCCGTAAGGACCCCGACTACGCTCGAGTGCTCGAGACCTGGGACCGCTACCAGCGCCTCAAGGCGCCACTGGCTGAAGCGGCGGAATAGACCGGCTTCAGTCTCGACGTTCTGGCGCTCACACCCCCCATCTCCTGAAGCCGGAGCGCAGGGGCTGGGTTGGCTCGCCTTCGTAGATTGCAGGACAGTTCGTGTGGATTGGAGGCATCAAGATGAAACCCGCAGCTCTTCTAGCAACAGTCTTCCTTTTACTCATTGCCCTGCTCCACGTGGCGCGACTGGTCTTCCAGGTGCCAGTCATCGCGGGTAGCACCGAGATTCCAATGTGGGCCAGCGTACTCGCAGTTGTCGGCGTGGGTGCTCTCGGGGCTTGGCTCTGGCGGGAACAACGAGCATAGCGGCTCAGATTTTCCGTCGGGTGACGTTGGTCGGCGCCTGATCGGCTCCACGGTCCCCTTCCCCTTGCCGTTCAAAGCTGCCGCGATCTCACCTGAGATCCGGTCGGCTGCTTGCACCGTCCGAGCCTAATCCACGTCCTCGCACACTTCCGGGTTCGGCCCCACCTCTTCAGCAATCCTCACCTGTAGCTCAACCAGAGCTAGTTGCCGAGTCGGTGTGCGGCACCACAACGGAAGACCGACTTGCTTCCGCTGCCGCGGTCGGCACCGAAACGCCCTTCGTTATTGGGCCAGGAGTCTTGCAGGAGTCTTGCAGATCCGGTTTTGCCGGGAATCAATCCAGCAGTAATACGCTCTAATCACTTGATTCTTTTCGGTTTACATGGTCGGGACGGCGAGATTTGAACTCGCGACCCCCTGAACCCCATTCAGGTACGCTACCAGACTGCGCCACGTCCCGACCGGCGATTACTCTAGCGTGAGTCGAGGCTAGCTGTCGAGCAACTCGAGAATACCGCGGGCCTCTTTCAGGGCCTCGCGGATGCCCCGGCGCAGTTTCGCCTCGGCGCCTCCCGAGGCCGCCGCTGGGGTCTTCTTCTTTGGGCCCTTGGCCTTCGGTCGCGACCGGGCTCGGGCCTTCGCCGGCGCCGGCTTCGGAGCCGGCGGCGGTTCGGGCTCGGAGGGCTCGACTTCCGCTATCTCGAGCGGCTTGGGCTTCTCTCTTACCTCGCTGAGACTCGAGAGATCCTGCTTTTCCAGCTTCTTTTTCGCCCCGGCGATGGTGTAGCCCTCTTCGTAGAGAAGCTCCTTGATGCGCTGGATGACTCGCAGATCCTGCTCGCTGTAGACGCGCTGGCCCGAGGTGCTCTTGCTGGGGGCCAACAGCGGGAACTCGGTCTCCCAGTAGCGCAGCACGTAGGGCTGGATATCCAGCCGCTTGCATGCCTCACCGATCTTGTAATAGAGCTTTTTCGCCAAGATTTGCCGTGGTCAGAGATCCGCAGGCACAGACTAGTGACTTTCTTCGGGCTCCTGAACAGCGTCTTTGAGGCGCGGTGCCGGGCGAAACTGGAGGCTACGGTGGGCGGGTATGAAAATCCGCCGCCCGGTCACCGGGTTGACCCCTGCCCTCCCTTTCCGGGAGGCGATCTCGAAGACGCCGAAGTTCTGAATCTTGACCGGCCGGCCCTCTAGAAGATTCAGCTTCATGGTGTCGAAGATCTTGTTGACGACCTCCGCCGCCTCCGTCTTGGTCAGACCGCCGTGACGGCGGTAGACCGCATCGGTGAGGTCCGCGCGAGTCATGCCCGTGCGGAGATCCGTCAGTGGTGGCTTCTTAGAGTCCATTGAGTGAGCGGAAAAGTCTTGAGGTTTTACATGAGAGAATTGACTTTAAGTATACAGGACGCGGATATGGCCTCGCAACCCTAAGGTTATACATTAAGCACTGTCACCCCGCCTCGAGCGCGTCTTGATCTTCAAGTGAATGGGTACTCCGCTCAGGCCCAGCTCCCGCCTGAGAAAGTTCTCCAAATAGCGCCGATACGAGGCATTTCTCGGCAGCGAGCGGTTTGCGAACAGGACGAAGGTCGGTGGCCCGGTCTTGACCTGGGTCGCATAGAGCAGGTTCCAGGGCTTGCCGCGCTCGGCCGGCGCCTGATGCCTGCTCACCGCCCTCTGGAATATCCGGTTGACCTCCGACGTCGCCAGCGAGACCCGATAGGCGACTCGCACCCGCTCTACGGCGGGAAACACCTTGTCCAGGCCGCGGCCGGTCTCGGCGGAGAGATTGACCCGCTCGGGCTCGAACGCCAGTTCGGCCAGCCGGGGCCAGCTGTCGTCGAGGCGCCGGCGAGCCTCCTCGTCGACCAGGTCCCACTTGTTCACCAGAATCACCATCGCTCGGCCGAGATCCCAGGCCGCCCCGGCTATCGCCAGGTCGCCGGTGGTGATCCCGTCGGCTGCGTCCACCACCAGCAGAGCCAACTCGGCCCTCTCCAGCTGCCTGCGCGCCATCATCACCGCCAGCTCCTCGGCTTCCCCGCTGACCTGGCTGCGCCGCCTGATTCCGGCCGTATCGACCAGGCGATAGGTGGTCTCCCCCACCTCGAGGATCGAGTCCACCGGATCTCTGGTGGTTCCGGCCAGGGGGGAAACCAGGGCTCGATCGGCACCCACGAACCGGTTCAAGAGCGAGGACTTGCCGACGTTGGGGCGGCCGACGATCGCCAGCGACGGCAGATCCGGAGCACCTTCCTCCACGGCTTGCTCGGGCAGTAGCTCCGCCACGGCTCGATGGAGCTCTTCGAGCCCGAGGCCGTGCTCGGCGGAGACCAACACCTGAGGCGAGATCCCGAGGGCGAAGAACTCGGCCTGGTTGGCCTCCGCCACCTTGACGTCGCCCTTGTTGATCACCAACACCGTCGGCTTGCCGTAGCGCCGCAGCGCCTGCCAAACCTCCTCGTCGCCCGCGCTCCGGCCCTCCTTGCCGTCCACCACCAGGAGCAGCAGATCGCTTTCCTCGACCGCCAGGAAGACTTGTTCGTTGAGGCCCAGGATGTCCTCGCTCATCTGAAGGCCACCGGTGTCGATCAGGTGCACGGGGCGCTCACCCAGCGTCGTCGGCCCGGTGATGCGGTCTCGGGTGACGCCCGGGCGATCGTGGACGATAGCCTGCCGCCGGCCGACGAGGCGGTTGAACAGCGTCGACTTGCCCACGTTGGGGCGCCCGACGATCGCGACCGTCGCCCGAATTGAGCGCATGGAGTCCACGGCTGCGAACTAGTCCTGGATCGTCCGGTAAAGAACTCGCCAGCCGTTCTCGTCGCGTTTCATCTGATACTTGACGCGGTTGGGCTGCTCCAGAACCTCGTCGATCGGCAGCTCGGTCCCGGCGGCCAGGCGGCGCACGTCCCAGATCTCCAGAGTGGACACGAAGGCGTTCGAGTTATTCCAGACGTTGACCGATTCAATCGTGATCGTCCGGACGCTCGGCGCGTAGACCAGGCCCTTGGCCGAGAGCTCGTCCAATCTCTTCCCCACTCTCGCGATCTCCTTCGACGCGACGTACGGCTCGATCAGGTTGGCATCTCCCTGCGCGTAGGCGTTCCCCAGAGCCGGCAGGAACTCCTCCAGGAAGGTCTGGATCTCCGCCTTGGCCGCGGCATCCTCGACCGCCGCCGGGGTACAGCCGAGCGCAAGGCAGGCCGTGACCGCCAGAAGCGAGCACAGGATTCTCGAGGGTGGCTTGCGGGCACTTGTCATGTTCGAAGTCTACCGCCAATCGCAGCCGGACCGAACCGCGTGTGGGCCTAGTCCGGCAGGCCGAGGGTCAACATCCGGCGCATGGGATCCACGGCGGCGAGCTTCACGTCGAGGCGGTCGGCGAGCCGCAGGATCCGTCCGCGCCGGCCGACGAGCCGGTGTTTCTCCGCCTCGAAGGTGTAG
This sequence comes from bacterium, assembly GCA_024224155.1. NCBI lineage: Bacteria > bacterium. The sequence continues at coordinate 8,426 of JAAENP010000129.1, read as the reverse complement.
TAGTCGTCGGTCAGAGCCGCGATCGGCAACAGGCCGTCGGCGTAGAACCCCTCCAGCTGGACGAACACGCCGAACGGCTGGACCCCCGTCACGCGGCCCGAGAAAACCTCGCCTTCACGCGGTGCGAGAAGACGCACGACCTTCCACTGCAGCAAAGTCCGCTCGGCGCGCTCGGCTCGCCGCTCTGTGGAACTCGTGTGCTCGGCGATGGACTCCAGCCTGGCGCGGTATGCGGCTTCTACTTCCTCGTCGAGCCGCAGCCCCGAGATCCGGCGCTTGAGAGCCCGGTGCACCACGAGATCCGGATAGCGGCGGATCGGCGACGTGAAATGGGTGTAGGTGCGACTCGCCAAAGCGTAGTGCCCTTTGCATTCCGGGTCGTAGACCGCTCGCTTCATCGCCCGCAAGATCAAGGTGGCGACAAAAGGCTCTTCCGGATGCCCCTCGACTCGGCGCAGGACCTCCTGCAGGTGGCTCGGATGCGGCTCTTCCGGACCGAGCTCCAGGGGCACACCGAGAGGCTCCAGAAAGGCACGCAGTTCCTCGAAGCGGGCCCGATCGGGCTCGGTATGAATGCGATAGAGGGCGGGTTCTTCCGCGCCCACCAGCTCCGCAGCGACCGCCTCGTTGGCGGCAATCATGAACTCTTCGATGATTCGATGCGCGACATTGCGCTCACCGGGCTTGATCCCGATGGTGACGCCCTCGGTGTCGAGGATGACGTCGCCCTCCGGGAGATCAAAGTCGATGGAGCCGCGCTCGCTGCGACGGCGAAACAGCGCCTGCATGAGCTCTCGCGCCACCAGCAGAAGCTCATGCAGATTCGGGTCGCCGACATACTCATCTCTGGCGGCGGTGTCGCGGTCCTCCAGCAGCCGACTCACCTCGTCATAGGTAAAACGACGGTCACTCCGGATCACGGACTCCGCGAAACTCCGGTTCAGGAGCTCCCCGCTGCTCGAGAACTCGAGCAAGGCGGTCATCGCCAGCCGGTCGACCCTGGGCCTGAGCGAACAGAGGCCGTTGGAGAGTGCCTCGGGAAGCATCGGAATCGCGCGATCCGGAAAATAGGTGCTGGTGCCGCGCTCGTAGGCTTCGAGATCGAGGATCCCGCCCTCAGGCACATAGTGCGCCACATCGGCGATATGGACGGCGAGCTGGAAGCCGTCTCCTTTGCCTCGCCTAGAGATCGAGATCGCGTCGTCGAAATCGCGGGCGCTCTCGCCGTCGATCGTGATCGTAGCCAGCGCACGCAGATCCTCGCGGCCAGTGAGGTCTTCGGGCCGGGGCTCGCTGGGCCGGCCGGCGGCGGCCGCCAGAGCGCCCTCGGAGAAGGGCTCGGGAATCTCGAAGTGGCGCAGGATCGCGCGCACGTCCGTGCCGGGCTCTTCGAGGGCACCGAGATCTTCCAGGTGAGCCGCCGTGGCCTTGCTCGCTCCGCTCTCAACCTCTCGATGCAGTCCGGCAACCGCGAAGTGGCCGTCGAGATCGGCTCGACTCTCGGCGAGCACGACCTGCAGCCGGCTTCTCGAATCGAAAGGAACCAGCTCGCGCGGCCGGCTCTTGTCGATGAAGCCGACCACTTCCTTGGCTCCGCGCGCGAGCACCTTGACCACCGTCGCCTCGGGCAGCCGCCCCCTGCCAGCGACTGCGCTCCCGGGCCGGGCGCGGCGCTTGCCTCGGCTCCCGCGCCCCCGGGACCGGGCGGGCCGGACCAGAACGAGATCGCCGTCTCGGGCGCCCTTGAGCTGAGCCGCCGGAAGAAAGTAACCGGCTTCCCCACCGGCCCCGGTCAGCAAGAGGGCTCCGCCCCGGGCCTGGGCTCGCACTCTGCCTGGAGTCCAGTCGGTATGGCGAACTCCGATCCAGCGACGGTTCCAGACCACCGCCACGGCCGTCGCGGTCAGCTCCGAGAGCGCTTTCGGCAGGCGCTCCGCGACGCCCCGCTCCGCCGCCCAGGCCTCGAGATCGGTTCGCGACAGGCCTTTCCGGCCCGCGGCGTCGAGCAAGAGCTCGAGCTCCGCGCGGATGACCCCCTCGTCGCCGGCGCGATGGCCCGTCCTGGGGCTGCCGGAATTGTTTGACACGCTGCTGGGCACTCCCTATGATCTTCTGCGGCTGCGAAAGTGGCGGAATTGGTAGACGCGCAAGGTTCAGGACCTTGTGGTAGCAATACCGTGGGGGTTCGAGTCCCCCCTTTCGCACCATTCTCTTTCAATCCTGACACAGATCGCGTCGGCCTCGCCAGGACGCCGACGAGTCGGTGTTCGGGCTCGTGCTCTTGTCACACTTTGGAGCTTGTGACATTCTTCACGAGCTCTGTAGGCCGCTGATTTCGAGCCCGTCGCTTATCTGACATGCCACAGGATCATTACCCTGTTTTGCTGGCGCTCGGGCTGGCACTGGCTCTCGGCGTCGTTATCCTCCTACTGTCGAATTGGGTCTCGCGGCGCCTCGGCGGCAGAGTCGACCTGCAGACCTACGAATCCGGCGAGCCCCTTCTCGACCGGTCGCACAAGCGAATCTCGGTGCTGTTCTTCCTGATCGCCATCGACTTCGTCGTCTTCGACGTCGAGGCCGCCTTCCTCTACCCCTGGGCGCTGGTCATTCGCGAGGGCAGCTGGCCTCTGTTCTGGGCGGTGATGGTGTTCGTCGCATTGATCTTGATCGGCCTCGCCTACATCTGGAAGAGGGGCGGTCTCGATCTGCGGCCGGCCCGCCAAAAGAGGAGCCTTGGTGCCTGAAACCGAGGTGGCTGCAGCCGAGCTGCCCGAAGAGGTCGCCGGCGCGATCGACGAACTGCGCCGCCACTACCCGACCGCAGAGGCCCTGCTCCTCCCGGCACTGCATTTCGCACAGAAGCACTGGGGCGGGTGGCTACCCGAAGAGGCCATCCTGGCCGTCGCCGCTGAGCTCGACCTCGCCCCGGCCAAGGTCCTGGGCGTGGTCACCTTCTACGATCTCTTTCATCAGAGTCCCATCGGGCGGCACCGTGTTCGGGTTTGCACCAACCTCTCGTGCGCCCTGCGCGGCGGCCAAGAGATACTGGAGTCGGTCAAGCGGCACCTCGGCGTGGGCGAGAACGAGGTCTCGGCCGACGGCCGCTGCTCGGTCGCCGAGTTCGAGTGTCTGGGGGCCTGCGAGCAAGCGCCGATGATGATGGTCGACGACGAATACCATCCCCGCCTGACTCCGCAAAGCGCCGCCGAGATCCTCGAGGGCTTGGATTGATGGCGGCCGAGGCGATTCTTCTCAGAAGAAGTCACGGCGCCACGGCGCTCCAGGCGCCGGTGCCCCTCGAGGCATATCGTGGCGACGGTGGGTACGAGGGTCTCGAGAAAGCGCTTTCGATGGAGCCCGGAGACGTCATCGAGGAAGTCAAGGCCTCGGGTCTCCGGGGTCGTGGGGGTGCCGGCTTCCCGGCCGGGGTCAAGTGGGGCTTCATTCCCAAGGAGACCGACCAGCCCAAGTACCTGGTCTGCAACGCCGACGAGTCGGAGCCCGGCACCTTCAAGGACCGCCTCCTCATGGAGACCGACCCTCACCAGCTGATCGAAGGCTGCGCCATCTGCTGCTACGCCGTCGGTGCCCACATCTGCTACATCTACATCCGGGGGGAGTACGTTCGCCAGGCCGAGATCCTCGAAACAGCGATCCGGGAGGCCTACGACGCCGGAGTGCTCGGCGACAACGTCTTGAAGAGCGGATTCAAGCTCGACATGCGGGTCCATCGTGGAGCCGGCGCCTACATCTGCGGCGAGGAAACCGGAATGCTGGAATCGCTCGAGGGTAAGCGAGGGCAGCCTCGAGTGAAGCCGCCCTTCCCGGCGATCATCGGCGCCTTCGGAGCGCCCACCGTGATCAACAACGTCGAGACCCTGTGCAATGTCCCGCACGTCATGACGCGCGGCGCCCAGTGGTTCTCCGACGTCGGAACCGACGAGCGCAATACCGGGCCCAAGCTCTACTGCATCTCCGGGCACGTGGAGCGCCCGGGCGTCTACGAATTCCCGATCGGCGTTACCTTGGACGAGCTCCTGGAAGCCGCCGGAGGCGTCCTCGGCGGCAAAGCACTCAAGGCCTTTATTCCGGGCGGCGCCTCGGCCGCCTTGCTGGGCGCCGAGCACAGCCATCTGCCAATGGATTTCGACAGCCTCGCCAAGGTCGGCAGCATGCTGGGCTCGGCAGCGGTCGTGGTCATGGACGAAACCACCTGCCTGGTGCGCGCGGTTCAGAGGTTGGCCAAGTTCTTTGCCCATGAGTCCTGCGGTCAGTGCACGCCCTGCCGCGAAGGAACCAACTGGTCCCAGCTGGTGCTGGGTCGCATCGAGCGCGGCGAAGGTCGTCCCGAGGACCCGGATCTGCTTCTGAGAATGACCGCCAATATGAGTGGCACCGCGCTCTGCGCCCTTGCCGACGCCTGTGTCGGACCCGTCCGTTCGTTGGTGCAGAACTTCCGACCCGAGATCGAAGAGCATCTAGCCGCCGGACGCTGCCCGCACCCCTACCGACCGGTCTTCGAGGAAACCGCGTAGATGTCGAAGAACATGGTCAGCGTGACGATCGACGGCCGAACGGTCGAGGTCGAGGCTGGGAGCAATCTCGTTGACGCCAGTCTCAAGGCGGGTGTTCAGATCCCTCACTACTGCTATCACCCCAAGCTCTCGGTCGTCGGCCAGTGCCGGATGTGCCTGGTCAAGATCGAAGGCATGCCCAACCTCCAGACCGGTTGCACCACGCAGATCATGAAGGACGGCATGGAGGTCCGAATCGACGACGACGAAGTTCGGGCCGCCCAGGAGGGGATGATGGAGTTCCTCCTCATCAACCACCCCCTGGACTGCCCGATCTGCGATCAGGCCGGAGAATGCGGCCTCCAGGACTATTCCTTCAAGCACGGCCAGGCATTCTCTCGTTTCTCCTACGAGGACAAGCGCACCTACCCAGGCAAGGAGCGGATACCGCTCGGACCGAACGTCGTCTTGAACATGAATCGCTGCATCCAATGCACGCGCTGCGTTCGCTTTACGGAAGAGATTTCCGGAACCGGCGAGCTCGGCTTTTTTCAGCGCGGTTCGCGGGCCGAGATCGGTGTCTTCCCGGGCAACGAGCTCGACAATCCTCTATCGACCTGTGTAGTCGACATCTGCCCGGTTGGAGCCCTCACCTCGACCCAGTTTCGATTCGCCGAGCGGGTCTGGTACCTGGACAAGAAGCCGTCGCTGTGCACCGGCTGCGACGCCGGATGCAACATCACCCTCGAGCATCGCCGTGGCAAGATCCAGCGCTACAAGCCTCGGGCCAACGACGAGGTCAACGACCACTGGATGTGCGATTTCGGCCGCACGACCTTCCAGGCGTATGACGAACCCCGGCTGAGCACGCCGAAACGGCGAAATGGCCGTGGCGAGATCCGGACGATCACCTGGGACGAGGCGCTCACCTCGATCCACCACTCTTTGGCTCACGGCGCCGCCATGGGGACGGTCGGTATTCTCGCTCGGGGCGCGGCGACGACCGAAGAAGCGTATCTGCTCAAGTTGCTGGCCGATTCTCTGGAAACGCCTCATCGGGGGGGTTTGCGAGAGCCCGGTCCCGAGCGGCTGATTCCGACTTCGAACGGCGGCCTGGTCGGCAGCGAGATCACGCCCAACCGGCGTGGCGCCGAACTCGCAGGCCTCGAGGCCCCGAGCTCCGCCGAAAGAACCGCGAAGATGCTGGCCGGCGCCGTGAACGGCGCTCACTCCGCACTGCTCCTCTTCGATGGTGGTCGTGCGGGATTGGACAACGCCCTCCGCTCTCCCGCCGCGCTCGAGGGCCTCCGCAAGGCCGAGACGATCGTGGTGGTCGGCTGGGCCACGACGGAGCTCACCGAGATCGCCGACATCGTCTTGCCGATCGCCACCCACGCCGAGACCGAGGGCACTCTGGTCAACTCGCAGAATCGTATTCAGAAGTTCGAGCGCGCGTTCCCGCCGCCGGCCGGAGTCAGAACCGGCGTCGAGGCCCTCGTCGATCTGTTGCGGAAATTCCGACCCGACTTTGCTCCCAAGACGGTCGCCGACGTGTTCGGCCTGATGGCCACCGAGCTGTCGGCACTCGAGGACGTCAGCCTGACGGAGCTGCCCGCCAGCGGAATTCAACTTCCGGTTCGCCCTCAATGAGCCAATGAGCTTCGATCTTCTAGCCACATTTGCCAAGACCGCCCTGTGGCTCGTGCTCTTGCTCTCGGTCACGCCCGTGATGGTCTGGGTCGAGCGGCGCGGCAGCGCCATGATTCAGGACCGCCTGGGGCCGAACCGAGTCGGCCCCCTGGGCCTGCTGCAGGCGCTGGCGGACGCAGTCAAGTTCCTCTGCAAGGAGGACATCACGCCGGCCGACGCCGATCGGTTCCTGCACCGGTTGGCCCCCCTTCTGGCTCTGATTCCGGCGCTGACGACCTTCGTCGTTATTCCCTTTGGGCCGGATGTGACCGTCCTGGGCAACTCCGTTTCGCTGGTAGTGGCCGAAGCCGAGACCGGAGTCCTCCTGCTGCTGGCCTTGGCCAGCCTCGGCGTCTATTCCCTGGTCATGGCCGGCTACAGCTCGAACAACAAGTACTCCCTGCTCGGGTCGATCCGGGCTTCGGCCCAGATGATCAGCTACGAGCTCGCCTTGACCCTGGCCGTCGTCGCAGTGCTTCTTCCGGTGGGCTCGTTCGAGCTCAACGAAGTCGTCCGTTACCAGCAGGGCAACCTCCTCGGACTGCTGCCGCGCTGGAACGCGCTCCCTCAGTTCATCGGCTTTCTGGTATTCGTCGTGGCCGCGTTCGCCGAGACCAACCGGTTGCCCTTCGACCTGCCGGAGGCCGAATCGGAGCTGGTGGCCGGCTACCACACCGAATACAGCTCGATGAAATTCGCTCTCTTCTTCATGGGCGAGTACATGGGGATGGCAACGCTCTCCTGCCTTGCCGCGACACTCTATCTCGGCGGCTGGCACCTTCCCGGGCTCGCCTACACCGGCCCCTGGTGGTGGGTAGCGGCCCAGGGCGTGGGGGTTCTGGTCGCCAAAGCGACCGCCTTCCTGCTGTTTTTCGTCTGGGTGCGTTGGAGTTTTCCGCGCTTTCGCTTCGATCAGCTCATGCGGCTCGGATGGAAAGTCCTGTTGCCGCTGGCAGTCCTCAATCTGATTGCCGTGGCCGCGCTGACCGTGGGAGGGATCCTGTAGTGGAGCTCGCGGTCTTTCTATTGTTCGCGCTGCTGGCGCTGGCTTCCTCTCTGGTCGTGGTTCTGCACCGCAACCCGATCTATGCGGTGATGAGCCTGGTCGTCACCTTCGTGTCGATCGCCGTGCTCTTCGTGCTCCTGGGCGCGCCCTTTCTGGCGGCGGTTCAGGTCCTGGTCTACACCGGCGCCATCCTGGTGCTGTTTCTGTTCGTCATCATGCTGCTCAACGTTTCCAGGGACAGCTCCGGAGCGTGGAGTCTGCAGAAAGTACTGGCGGCCGTCGCCGCCGTCGGCTTCGCGGCGCTTCTGTTCACGCTCTTCTGGGGTCGATTCCACGGCTTGCCGCTGGCACCGTTGCAGGAAACCGACGTCGCGCTGATGCCCCTGGCGCGAGCTCTTCTTGGAACGTATCTGCTGCCCTTCGAGATGGTCGGCCTGCTGCTCCTCGCAGCGGTGACCGCCGCGACGGTTCTCGCTCGCCGCGGCGACAGTGAGAAGACATGACGGTTCCCATCTTCTGGTACCTCGCCCTCGCCGCCGCGCTCTTCGGAATCGGCACTCTCGGCGTGCTCAGCCGTCGGAGCGCGATCACCGCCTTCCTGTCGATCGAGCTGATGCTCAATTCGGTCAATCTCACGATCGTGGCCTTCGCCAGGTCTCTGGGTGATCGAACCGGCGATCTGTCGGCGGTTCTGGACGGCCACGTCCTGGTGCTCATGGTCATCGCCGTGGCGGCCGCCGAAGCGGCCGTCGGTCTGGCGCTTTTCATCGCGGTCTACCGGCGCCGGCGCACCATTGATCTCAACCGACTCAACCTCATGAGGTGGTAGGGACTTGAAGGCGCTCGATCTCATCTGGCTCATCGTGCTCCTGCCCTTCGCGGGCGCCGCCCTGAATGGTGTGCTCGGACCGCGGATCTCGAAGAAGGCCACTACCGCGGTGGCTCTCGGAGCACCGGGGCTCTCGGCCGTTCTGGCGATCCTGGCCATCATCGAGTACCTCGGCGGCGCGGCTCCCGAGCCGGTTTCGCAGGTGCTCTACGCCTGGACGGCCGGCCCGCTCCAAATCGACGTCGCGTTTCTGCTGGACCCGTTGTCGTCGGTGATGATGTTCGTGGTGACGTTCGTGGGTTTTTGGATCCACGTGTACTCGGTGGGCTACATGGGTCACGAGTCGGGCTACCAGCGTTACTTCGTGTACATGAATCTGTTCATGGGT
>JAAENP010000128.1 GCA_024224155.1 bacterium | reverse complement strand
GGGCCAGGCTGCAGGCCGCCCGTTCCCGAACGAAGGGCTCGGGGTCGTCGTGGAAGACTCGCAGCAGATGGGGAATGATCGCCTCGTCTCCCGAATAGGCCATTCCTTCGACCGCCCAATGACGGATCTCGGTCTCGGGATCGTCGAGATAGGGCAGCAGGAAGTCGAGGATCTCGGCGCGCGCCACGTCGCGGTTGGCGAGGAAGCCGAGGACCCACAGATGCCAGGGAGCCTCTTCCGGATGCTCGCGGATGACCTCCTGGTGATAGGCGACCTGTTCGAGAGTCTTCTCGATCGAGAACGCGGCCAGGTAGATCTCGATCGCCGCCGCCCGTACGCGCAGGTTGCTGGAGTCGATCGCGACCCGGAAGAGGGCGTCGAGCCGGCCCTCTATTTTGATCTCACCGGACCAGTTTCCGAGCTCGGCTTCGATCAGCTCGTTGGCGCCTCGATAGCCGTTGATCGCCCGCTCGAGCAAGCGCTCGGCCTGCTCCTGTGGCGGCGCCAGCCGCAGCTCCTCGATCTCGTGCTCCGAGATCACCGGGACCGAAGCCAAGACCGGCTCGCCGCCCAGCTCGATGAAGCGCAGCAGCCGCTCGAACGCGGCGCGCACTGCGCTCGGCTGGCTCGCTGCAACCACCAGCGCTACTGCCAGGGCGAGGCCTGCAAATCGAAGACCGCGGGAGGTGGGCATGCCGGCGACTCTAGCTTGCGTGCGCGAAAGCCTCTATGGCGCGAGCCACAGCACGAGTGCGCGGTGAGCTCGTTTCACTCGGCCGAGCGCTCGGCCGCGGCGAGGATCGCGATACCGCCGCGGGCGTTCTGCCGAACCTCGACCCGCACAAAGGCCGGCTCGATGGCGAAGACGATATCGTCGGCGATCCGTGCCGCCAGCGTCTCGCAGAAGGCGCCCTCGTCCCGGTAGGCCCATAGGTAGTACTTGAGTGCCTTGGACTCGAGACAACGCTTGGCGGGCTTGTACTCGATGACCACCTTGCCGAAGTCCGGCTGGCCCGTGCGCGGGCAGATCGCGGTGAACTCGACGGCGGTCATCGAGACCAGCTGCACGTCCGGCGCCGGGAAGGACTCTCGTTTGAGCTGCTCTCGGGCCTCTTCGACGCTTGTCGGGCGAGGCAATGGTCCATGTTTCGGAAGACCGGTCTTCTCTGACATGCCGTCATTTCATCATGAACGCCCCCGCCCCTTGGGGTGTTGCCGTCGACTCTTGTTGCCGGCTAGCGTGGAACGGCACCTCTTCCGACGCGCCCCCCACGAAACCCGATCGTGCCGGGCTCCCGGAGGAACCCTCGAAGGAGGCGACAAATGAGCAGACTCGAAGAAACGGGTGTTGAGGGCAAGCGGGCTCGGTGGCCGGGTGTTGTGGGCGTCGTCGGAATCATCGTCGCGGTCCTGATGTTCGTCGACCAGGTCGATGATCTGTTGGCGCTACTGGTGTTGTCTCCCGAAACCTGGAGCAGATGGCTCGGTCCCAAGCAGGCCGAGATCGTGGTGCGTCTGATGCCGCCGGTGGGCTGGGTGGCGGTCGCCGCCGTGATCGGGGCGGCCCTCGCGGTCCTTCTGTTCATAGGGTCGATGCGTATTCATCGTCACATGAGATCCGGTGTCGAGCTGTGCCGGAGATGGTCTCAGGTGACGATTGCCTGGGCGGTGATCCAGATCACCGCCGCAATCTCGTGGCTCCAGCGCAACGCCGACTTCATCTCGGACCTGGCGAACGGGGAATGGCAGGGCGCGGCGGCCTTCGGAGTTGTCGTGGCTTTGGGTGTGATGCTGGCGTTTCCGGTGTTCCTTCTGGTCTGGCTCTCGCGACCCGTTGTGCGGCGGGAATACGCGACCTGGCCGACCGCCTAAACGGTTCCCGTCAGGTAGCGTCGAGTGGCAGGCGCGACCCGCTCATCGAGCGGTGCCCGACAACCGCGCTCAGGCCGGTGCGTCCTCGAGGACTCGCCCGGCTTCTGCGCGTCTGCGTTCCTCGGTCAGCGCCCGGGCGGCGGCCTTGATCTCTCCCAGGACGGTCACGATCCGATCCTCGTCAAGGTCCGGACTGACGCACACCAGGCGGACGGCGCTTTCGCCAGCGACGGTTCCATGCCCGATCTTGAGGATGCCCTGCCGGTCCAGGTGGTCGCAGAGCTCTTCGCTCGAGACACCGGGAACCCGGAAGCAGACGTTGACGGTCTCAGGGTGCCGCGCAAGCTCGAGTTGCGGATCTTCCTCGATGATCCGGGCGGCGTAACGGGCCAGGTCGAGAAGGCGCGTCATCTTTCGATCGAGTCCGCGATCGCCATGATGCTGCCAGGCCGCCCATAGCTTGAGCGCATCGCTGCGCCGGCCGCACTGGAGAGATCGAGTGCCCGGGTTGAGCTCCTCCTGGTCGGCTTGGAACAGGTAGTTGGCCGACTCACCGAGGTGTCGGGCCAGCAGCCCCTTCTGCCTCAGCAGCAGCACCGAGCACGCCAGCGGCACTCCCATCATCTTGTGTGCGTTCCAGGCCAGGGAGTCGGCCTCGGCACTTCCGGCGAGAAGATGGCGGTAGGTTCCGGAAAGTAGAACCGGGGCGCCGAGGGCGCCATCGACGTGGAGCCAGATACCCTCTGTGCGGGCGATCTCGGCAATCTCCGCGATCGGGTCGACGGCGCCGAGCACCGTGGTTCCGGCGGTAGCGTTGATGAAGAAGGGGCGCCATCCGGCCTGCCGGTCTGCCTCGATGCTCTCTGCAAGCTCCTCTGTGCTCATCTTGCCGTCGGCGTCGGTCGTCACCTCGCGAACACTGTCGCGACCGAGGCCGAGGATTCCGGCTGCCTTGCGAATCGAGTAGTGGGAATCGCTGGATGAGTACATGGACAGGCGCTCGCCCTGGAAGCCCTTGTCGCGCACGCTTCCGAGGACTTCGTTACGTGCCAGCAGCATGGCCGTCAGATTGGCCAGCGATCCTCCGGGGCAGAAGGTGCCCTCGCCTTCGGGGAAGGGAACCGCGGCGAGCAGTCTAGCCAGCACTTCCAGCTCGACCAGGACCTGGGCGCCGGCGACCTTGTAGGTGTACATCGAGGTGTCGGCTAGGGGCACCAGCATCTCGGCCAGAGTGGCGGCCGGCTCCCGGCCGCCAAAGAGCTGATTGAGAAACCGCGGGCTCGAGGAGGACGGAGTGGCGTCCAGCACCCGCCCCAGCTTGGCGACCACCTCCTCGAATGGACGTCCCTCAGGGCCCAGAGCGATGCCGAGCCGCGCCGAGATCTCTTCCGCCGGGAGGTCTCGAGGGGGCAGCGTCGCTTCGTTGTCCAGAAACTCGAGGCCGAGTCGCTCCAAGGCTCGCAGCGCCTGTTGCGCGAGCTCCTTGCTTTCCAGATCCGTCGGCATCGGCGGGTTGCCACCTGGGCCGAGAATAGCAGCGTCGGCCACAGCCGAGCCCGCCCGTGGCCCCTCGCGGGAAGCGATACCGGAAGTGGACCGAATGGCGCGCCGCGAGGGACTCGAACCCCCAACCGTCAGATCCGAAGTCTGGTGCTCTATCCATTGAGCTAGCGGCGCGTCCGCTGGCTAGTTTAGCGCGCTACGCGGGCCGTTCCCGAGACCGCAGCCCTGGCATGAGCCGGACTTCCGGCAGCGTTACTTCGAAACCCAGCCTGAATCCGCGCAGATATAGAGAAGCCCGGCAGCGTTGTCGACCTTCATCCTGCCGCGTTCAGATCCCTCGTCGCAATCGGCTGCGAGCGGGGCTCCGGAGGTCAGAGCGAGCTCTGCGTAGCCGGATACGCTGACATCGCCATCTACGTCCAGTGCTGTCGAGGGATCGGACTGGCCGATGCCGACGTTCCCGTTGGCCTTTATGTGAATACTGCTGGCTGGTGAAAGATCCTCGATTCTGATCTGCTGGTTTCGGCCAATTCCCATTTGCAGATCACTGGAGCTGACAATGATTCCGTTGATGAGCGCAGTACTCGCTGTCTTCCAAAGGATCCCGTTGGATCCGACGGAGCTGTCAATCACCATGGTTCCGTCGAGATTGAACTCTCGGTCCATGTCGATTGTTCTTATTCCGACCCTGTTAAAGGAGTCCACGTACAGCCCGGTAATCCCGGCGTTTCCTGTGACATGAAACATGGGGGTCAGAGGGCCGCTGTCTCGTGATACTTGCAGCTGTGCCCCCACCGCGGTCGCGGCGGATCTCGGCGCGGCCGCCTCGAGCCTCGCCGCCATGGCGGCCGGGCCGTCGACCGAAGGCGCCGCCGCCTCGGGTCGGGTGCCGAGGTAGCTTCGGACGACGTCCAGGGCCTCCTCGAGCTCCTCCTCACTCGGCCCGGGAGCGACCTGAAACAGGCTCGGAGCCGACCACTCCGAAGCCGCCTTCGCGCCTACAGCCCGTGCGCTCCAGGCGTAGCGGCCGCCGCGCTCCAGGCAAAGGCCGAGCGAAGGCGTCCAGCTGGTGGCTCCGCCGGGCACCGTCTGCCACAGCACTTCCGTGGATTCACCCTCGACCTCACCGACCTCGTAGAGCACGAGCTCGTAGCGGGCTGCGGCCTGAACCTCCGTCCAACTGAAGGTCGGGCAGGCGTCGGCGACCGTGGCGAGCTTCGAGACGTGCCCCGGCGACACCGCCACGGGAGGCGCGGCGGCCAGGGCAGAGCCTGCGAGAGAAACCAAGAGAAGTGCGGACAAAGAGACTATGGACAGCGCCATATTTGAACCTCCTTCTCCCCGTGGGGACGGATTGTCTCACATTCGCTTGGACGCGAGCTCTGGGCGGCACCCCGTGGGGCGTCACCTCCGCGGTTTGGCGATCCGCGGCTGGAGGCAGCCGCGTGCCTCCTGGAGCGAAGCCTCTCCGTGCGAGCGAAAGGAGGGCACCGGCGGCCTCTATCGGTCCTGTGGATCGAGAAGCGCGGCGAGGACATGGGCCGCGACGGCCGGCCCGGCATTTTCCTCGTCGAATGCAGGGTCGTAGGAGGCGAGGCCAATGCCGGCCACCGGCGCTCCGCGGCCGACTGCATTGATCGTGGCCTCGAGCTCGGCCAGGGTCAGTCCCTGAGGGGTCGCGAAGCCATTTGCCCGTAGAACCGATGGGTCCAGAACGTCCAGGTCGACGTGGACGTAGATCCGTCGGGCGCGGCGGCCAAAGTTCTCGAGGGCTTGGAGCCCAGGTTCGCTGCGAAGCCTCTCCACCGAGAACGCCTCCATCCCCCAGGCCGCGATGTGCTCGCTCTCCGGCGCATCGAGGTCGCGAGCTCCGACGATGCCGGCGAGGTGACCCGGCACGGCGGCGAACCCCGGAATCGTGGCAGCGAGTGCCCTGAAGGCCTGACCCAGCAGCATGGCGTAACCCATGCCGTCGAAGAAGCCCGACTCGGTGGTGTCCGAGGTGTGGAGATCGCCGTGAGCGTCGTACCAGAGCACGCCGGTGCCGGCGGAACCGATGCCGCACACGGCGCCCACCGCAGCGTTGCAGTTACCCGAAAGCACGATCGGGAAGCGCTTCGTGGCCACGGCCTCCCTGACCGAGCGGCTTATGCGGCGCATTAACTCGACCGCCGCGCCGATCTCGCCGTGCAGGCCCGGACCGAGATCGAGCCGGATCAACTCGACGTCGTGACCGGCGTTGCCGAGCCCCTCGGCCAGACCGGCGTTGATCAGATGCCGCGGCCCCGCGCCCATGCGTTGCGATCGAAAACCGCTGTCGTAGGGCGATTCAACGAGGGTTAGCTTCACCCTGCAAAGCTACCAGCCGAAGAACTCAAAACCGAGCCCGCTGCCCTGGCCGACCAAGTCCTCCGGGGTCCTCTGCGCCCCCTGCCGAAGTTGCTCTCCGCAGAAGCCAGGGCAGTGGAGTCGGGGGACGCGAAACCCTCAAGACAACCGTGCGCGCGGGATGCCGCGGGCGATAGACTCAAATCGACCGGAGCCCGCACCGAGTGGTCGCCTGGCTCCGCGAAGAGGGGCAGCCAGGGAGTTCTCGAGCGAGAGATGAGCAGATGACGGTGAAGATCGGAATCAGACGCGAGGACAAGAGCCGCTGGGAGCGGCGGATTCCCCTGACCCCGACCGACCTGGCGGCTCTGAGCGAAGACCCGGGACTGGAGTTCGTCGTCCAACCCTCTCCGATCCGGGTGTTCGACGATGAGGACTTTCGGCGAGCCGGCGTCGAGATCGACGAGGATCTCTCCAGTGCCGAGATCGTCCTCGCGGTCAAGGAGATACCTGTGGATCTGCTGGCGGCGGAGAAGATCTACGTCTTCTTCTCGCATGTGATCAAGGGGCAGCCGCACAACATGCCGATGTTGGCGCGGTTGATGGAGCTGGGCTGCTCATTGGTCGACTACGAGAAGATCGTTGATGATGCCGGCCGCCGCCTTATCTTCTTCGGCGTGCACGCCGGTCATGCAGGCGCGATCGAGACACTATGGTGCCTGAGTCAACGGCTCCGTGCCGCCGGGCTGCCCGATGCCCTCGAACCTCTCTCTGAGATCCGGCACGCCTACGAGTACGAATCACTGACGGCGGCGAAAGCACACCTGAGCGCCGTCGGCGAGCGAATCCGGGAGCGCGCGTCGGGGCCGGGCGACCGGCCGCTGATCTTCGGCATCGCCGGCTACGGCAATGTGGCGCGCGGCTGCCGGGAAGTTCTGGATAGCCTCGGCGTCGCCGAGATCGCGGTGGCGGATCTAGCCGCCGCAGCCGCGGGTGAGGTGGCGCCCCTGGCTCTGCTGCCGCCCCTCCTGCGGGTGGTGTTCAAGGAAGAGGACATGGTCGAGCTGCGGCGGGATTCGAGCGGAGCAGCCGAGCCACGGGACGAAGACACCGGGTTCGATCTCCAGGACTACTACGATCACCCAAAGCGCTATCGGGGCTGCTTCGAGAGGCACCTGCCGCACTTGGACGTGCTGATCAACGCCGCCTATTGGGACGAGCGCTATCCGCGTCTGGTGACGCGGGAGTGGGCGAGGCGCAGCTACACGGGCGGTCGGCGGCCGCAGGAGTCGCGGCGGCATCAGGAGCCGCGCCTCATGGTGATCGGCGACATCAGTTGCGACCTCGAGGGCGGGATCGAGCTCACGACCCGCACCACCGAACCGGACTCTCCATGCTTCACCTACGTACCGCAGAGCGATAGCGTTCGCATGGGATGCGACGGTCCCGGGCCGGCGATCATGGCCGTTGACAATCTGCCCTGCGAGCTGCCGCGCGAGGCGTCGGAGGAGTTCAGTCGCGCGCTGCGCGCCATGGTGGCCGAGCTCGCCGGTGCCGACTGGCGGGCCGAGTTCGAACAGCTGGAGCTCGCTCCCCATCTCAAGAACGCAGTCATCGTTCACCGGGGCGAGCTGACACCCGACTACCGCTACCTGGGCGAGCACCTGAAGGACGCGTAATAGGAGTGAGGCCAGCAATCCGGCCAATCTGGCCACTCATCAGGAGAACTCAATGAAGAAGGTACTGGTTCTGGGAGCGGGACTCGTGACGCGGCCCTTGGTGGGCTATCTCCTCGATCGGGGCTACGCGGTGACCTGCGCCAGCCGCACGGTCGCCAAGGCGGAGAAGCTGATCGACGGTCACCCGCACGGCACCGCTTACGAGCTCAATCTCAAGGACGAGGGCCGGCTCGCGGACTTCATCAAGAACTGCGATCTCGCGGTGAGCCTGGTGCCGTTCGCCTTCCACCCGACCGTGGCCAGAATGTGCATCGAGCAGCGCAAGCCCATGGTCACCACGAGCTACGTTTCCGAGGAAATGGAGCAGCTCGACGGCGCCGCCAAGGACGCGGGTGTGACGATCCTCAACGAGATCGGCGTCGATCCGGGCATCGACCACATGTCGGCCATGCGGATCATCGACGATGTCAGAGGCCGCGGCGGCAAGATCGTCGCCTTCAAGTCCTACTGCGGCGGCCTTCCGGCTCCCGAATCGAACGACAACCCGTTCGGCTACAAGTTCTCCTGGGCGCCGCGCGGCGTCCTGCTGGCGAGCCGGAACGGCGCGCGGTACCTGCTCGACGGACGTCGGGTCGAGGTCGAGCCTGAGCGTCTGTTCCGAGACATGCACGTGCTCCAAGTCGAGGATTTCGGCGACTTCGAGGCCTACCCGAACCGCGATTCGATCGCCTACGTAGACATCTACGGGCTCCAGGGCATCAAGACGCTCTATCGCGGCACCCTGCGCAACATGGGCTGGTGCGACACCCTCTACAACTTCCGCCGGCTCGGACTGCTCGACCTGGAAGAGGTCGATGTGGCGGGTCAGACCTACGCCGATTTCATGCGTGCTCGGCTCGGGGCCGGCTCCGGCTCGGACGAACTCCGGCTCGCGGCGGCGCGCAAGATGGGCGTGCCGCCCGATGCCCTGCCGGCCTGGAATCTCCATTGGCTGGGCATGTTCAGCGAGCGTGCCCTCGGTGTCGACAGGATCTCGCCGCTCGACGCCCTCGGCAACCTGATGTTCGAGAAGCTGGCCTTTCAGCCGGACGAGCGCGACATGCTCGTCCTCTACCATGACTTTCGCGCTGAGTACCCAAATGGAGCGAGCGAGCGCATCACCTCCAGGATGATCGACTTCGGCTTCGCGGGTGGGGATTCATCGATGTCGCGGACCGTTTCACTGCCCGCAGCCATCGGTGTCGACCGGATTCTCAGCGGCAAGATCGAGACCACCGGCGTGCTCCGACCGGTGACGCCGGAGATCTACGAGCCGGTTCTGGATGCCCTGTCCGAGTTGGGAATCGAGTGCGTGGAGGCGACGGAGACGCTGGAGCCGGGAGCGGTGGTGGCCTGATCGAAAGGGAGAAACAGACCATGGCGAGACCCAAGACCAAGCCCGGTGAGGAACGGCTGTCGCCCTCCGAGTGGCAGATCATGCGGATCTGCTGGAAGCTGGGACGCGCGAATGTCCGGCAGATTCTGACGGAAGACCGCAAGAGGCGGACGCGCGACTACCGCACCATTCTGACGTTTGTCAGCCGGATGGCCGCCAAGGGCTATCTGAAGGTCGAGAAAGAGGGCAACAGGAACTATTACACGGCCGCCCTGTCCCAGAAGAAGGGACTGCAGCGCGAGATCGAACGTTTCTTCAAGGAGGTCGTCGGGCCCGAGCGGGGGAGCCTGGAGCTCGTCCAGAGGGCACTGGATCGGCGCGCCCGGCGAACCCGGAAGCGCTCAAGATAGTCTGCCGAGCGAGCGCCGGCACCAGAGCGCGAGCAGAAGCCCGAGAGCCGCGGCGCTCGCGACCCAGATTCCGGAGATCCGTCCGGCGCGGCCTTCGGGCATGGGTACCAAGTCGCCGTTCCCGAGGACCACGAGGCCGGCCCAGGCCGAGGCCGGTCGCCGCTTCGAGATCCACCGTCTCTGGGTCGAGGCCACGGCCTGACTAACGGTCTGGCCCTCGGCGAGATGGGCATAGAAATCCTCGAAAAACGCCGCCGCTTCGCGATCGTCCAGACGCCATAGGCTGCCGACGACGGCGTGCGCGCCGGCCTCGAAGAACGCCCGGGCGAGGCTCAGGACACCCTCGCCGCGCAGCACGTTCCCGGAGGCGCTGTTGCAGGAGGAAAGAACGACCAGCTTGCCTTCGAGCCCTTGCAGTCGGACGATCTCTGCCGGGCGCAGAAAGCCGTCTTCGGTGTCGTCTCCAGGGGCCAGCAGGATGGCGGAACGCTGTGGCCGCTCGGAGTCGGTGACCGAATGGGCGGCGAAGTGAACCACTCCGTAGCGGTCCAGATTCTCTCGCTTGAGAAAGGCCTCGCTCGCCTCTTCGTTCGCGACCAGCCGGGTGGGTCCTCGGAACCGGCGCGCCACGCTTCTGCCCTCGCGTTCGGCGAACGGGAGCCGACCGAGATCGGCCGCCGATTCGAGTCCGCTGGCCCGAGCTCGAGCCGGTTCGGCGGCATTCGAGATTGCCGGGTTGGCGAGGACGAGCGCGCCCAACGAACGACCGTCGGACGCGCCGGCATCGCCCTGCCGTTCTCGCCAGCGCAGCCAGAGATCGGCTGACGGCACCAGAGTGAGCTCGAAACGATCGATCAGCGGCGGTGACCCGAGGCTGGGGCGCAGCGCGGAGAAGGGTAGGAGGTTGAGCAGTCCGTCCGGCACCAGGACCAATTTGCGGACTCGAGGGTCGAGCTCCTCGAGAGCCTGTTGGACGGTTTCCCGGTAGAGCCGAACCGCCGGCCGGCCTTCTGGCTCGGACAGGCCGAGAAAGGCTTTGATCCAGGGCTCGATGGATGCCCGGTCGGCCTCCAGAGGAACCACGCGCGTCCCGGATCGGGTCGTCACCAGCAGCCAGGAGCCGCCCAGGAATCTGTGATCCCAGCCCTGCCGGCTGGGACGTTTGGGACGCCGCCGATCCGTACCCGAGCCTGTGCTGCGGACTCGCCGGGCGCGCCTACGCGTTGCTCAACCTCTACCGGCATACCGGGGACCGGGGGTGGCTGCGCCGGGCCGGCGACCTCGCGCATCAGGCCGCGCAGGAGCGCTCGAGGATCACCGAGTATCCCTACAGTCTGTACAAGGGTGAGCTGGCCCTCGCGGTTCTGGCAGCCGACCTCGAGCGGCCCGAAGACTCGGCCCAACCGTTCTTCGAGGTGGAGGGCTGGCGAAACTCTGAGCCCGGCAAGTCCAGTCGGTAGGGGGACATCGCGGAACGGTGTCGCCGACCTCAGAGCGCCTGGATCTCGGCTTCGAGCTGCTCGAACTGGCCGCCGAGGCTCTCGAGGCCGGCCTCGAGATCGCGCAGGGTCTGGCCCTCGGCCCGAACGAAGCGCGTGTAGGGCGTGATCGACTCCTGGATTCTCGCGGCGCTACGCTCGATCTCGCGATCGAACTCGGCGGTGAGGCCGTCGACGAGCTGGTTGCGAAGCGAGACGATCTTGCGCCGGAAGTCGGTCTTGGCTTTGCGCTTGCGGGCCGGCAAGATGAACAGGCCGACGATCGCGAGGCCGGAGGCCGCCAGGATTCCGGTGATATCCGCGACCTGGGTGGTTGCGAGCACGCTGAAGAGAGTGCCCAGTCCGACCGCACTGGCTTCGACGATGGCCGTGCCGGCAACGGCGCTCTGGACGCTCTCGGCGAGCCGCTTGGCCTCGGCCTGCTGGTCGAAGGCGTCGATGGAGCCGCGCGCCGAGCGGCCGACGCTTTCCAGCAGCTCGGCCCGGTTGTAGTCGAAACGGCCGAGCTCGCCGAGAATCTCGCCATTGCCGCGAGCGGCATGGCTTTGCCGGCGATGTTCGATCTGTGCCGAAACGTCTTGCCATTGCTTGAGCTCGGCCGCGAGTAGCCAATCGATGATCTCGTGGACCTTCTCCTCCAGCCGGGCAGGGGTTTGCTCGACGACCTTGCGCTCGAACTCGGCCCGGATGCGCTCTTTGTTCATCAGGTCGAAAGCGCGCGTGATGCGAAGCGTGTCGTCGAAGAACTCGATCCCGCGGTTCTCGAACTCCAGGAGCTCGTTGTCGACATCGGAAAGCCGAAAGCGAAACGCTTTGCGCAGATCGTCCTGATAGAGAGCCAGCTGGGTCTCGATGCTCTTGAGGGACTGGATGTCGGCGGAGAGGACCTCGAGGCGGCCCTCGACTTTTTGCAGCGTCTGGCCGGCGACGCGCCGGCCGATGCCGAGCGGGCTCATAAGCTTGAGGCGGACCCGCTCGGTCTCGTCCAGAACCTGGGTGATGTGTTGCTCGAGATCGTAGAAGCGGCTCTCGGCGAGCAGCAT
>JAAENP010000127.1 GCA_024224155.1 bacterium | reverse complement strand
TGGCTCCCAGGGCGGCGTAGAGGGTGCCCAACACAGGACCGAAGATGCGCCCCGCAAGAACATCGAGCGGGAACGTCGGCACCGGCAGGACAACGGTAGTCGCCATGACAAAGACGAAGACCAGTGGCGCTAGCGGGCCGGCGGCGCGAAGTCGCTCTTCGATGCGGGCTTCTTTGAACATTGCGCTGAGGTGGAAATGCCGCTCCAAGAGAATTGCCATTAGCACCAGGCCCGAGATCGCGAGAATCCGAAGGACTAGCTTGGCCGTGGGTCGCATGCCGGCTCCAACCATACAGATTGCTGAACGGCCACCTCTAGCCCGTTCCGGCCGGTTCGGCTCCCCGCCGCCGCTCCATCAGCTTCCCGTACCAGCTCTCCAGTCCACTCACGACCGAGAGCAGAACGACAACCACCAGGGCCAGCAGAATACCGGTGATCGGATAGCTGCAGCCGATCAGAATTCCCAGAGCGCCTTGAAACCAGATCGTCGCGGCCGAGGTCAGGCCACTGACCGAGCCGGCTCCGCGGATGATCGCCCCGGCTCCGAGAAAGCCGATGCCGGTGATGATCTGACTCGCGATTCGAGTCGGATCTCCGGGAATCGCCGCGACCTCCAAGATCAGGTGCCCGCTGGCCATATAGGTGGTGGCGCCGGCGCAGACCAAGGTACACGTTCTGATCCCGATCGGGCCCCCATGGTGTTGGCGCTCGAGGCCGACGATGGCTCCACTGGCAAAGGCAGCCAGGAGAAGTGGCAGAAAGGATAAAAACCAGCCGCCCAAGCCTGATAGTTCTTGCATTGCTCTCACTCCTTCGCTGTTTCGCTCCGCACGATATCCGAGTTCTTGCCGAAGCCACGCGTGAGCCTCTGGTTCGGTTATTTTTTTCAGTTGGCGTCATCGAGTACTCCCGAGCCCTTAGAATGTCCAGAATCTCTCGGTGAGGGCCGCCCGTACAATTCGAAGTGACCGGTCTCGAACCGGGCGGCCCCTTGTCCTGAGGTGAGTGAAGATGTCCTGCCACTTCTTACACATCCATCGGATCAGCCCAAATGTCTGAATCTCGTCTTCTGGGCGACCCCGACCTCCCCGAGCGGATTCGCGAGCGGGACCGCGACGCCCTAGCCACCGTCGTCGACGCCTATCTCGACCAGATCGTCCGCGCCGCGCGCGGCGCCGGACTCAACCAGCACCAGGCCGAGGAAGTCGCCCAGAACACATTCGCCACGTTCATTGAGACCGCGCATCGATTCGAAGGACGCTCCCACGTCCGTACCTGGATCTTCGGGATTCTCTACCGCAAGCTCCAGGAAGCTCGCCGCGGCTTCGCCAAGGACCGCCGACTGGACGACATCGACGAGGTGTTCGAGGGCCGATTTGACAACAACCAAAGCTGGAGCCGGCCGCCAAAAGGCCCGGAGGATGAGCTGTTCGCCAAAGAGGCTCACCGCGAGATTGGCGACTGCCTCGAGGCAGTGCCCGATCGACAGCGCATGGCATTCGTACTGCGGGAGATCGAAGGACACTCGACCCAGGAGATCTGTAAGATTCTCGAGGTTTCCGCCACTAACATAGGAGTCATGCTGTTTCGAGCCCGCAATCGGCTCCGAGAATGTCTGGAAACCAAGTGGGAGAACGCCTGAGCGCCATGCCGACTTGCCAAGAGATTTCCCGCTCCATCGGTTCCGATGAGTTGTCGACCGCCGATTGGCGCCGGCGCCTGTCGATCAAGCTTCATCTCCTGATGTGCCGCCATTGTCGGCGCTACGCCCGCCAAATCCAGGCGATCGGTATTGCGACGCGAAGGATTCTGGGCAAAGACCGTCTCGATGCCGACTCACGAGAACGGCTCCGCAACTCCATTCTGGAACAGCTACCACCAGCCGAGAGCGGCGATACGGACCCCAACGTGTAACGAATCGTCTCCCTTCGACACTCACCTTGCGATCCGGTATTGGAGCCGGACAGAAAAAGTAAACAACTGAAGGGAGACAACACAATGTCACGAGTCATCTATCGCAACCGCTCGGTTCTGGCCTTGCTTCTCGCAGTGGCGCTCGTCGCCTCGCTGGCGCCGAATGCGGTCGCATCCGCCGCCTCGGAGAACGCGAACTGGGGCACGGACGCCGCTCACACCGAGATCAACTTCTCGATCAAGCACTTCTTCACGCCGGTTACCGGCAGCTTCGAGGACTACGAGATCGACCTCGACTACAACGCCGAGAATCCGGAGCAGAGCACGGTCGAGGCCCGCATCAAGGTCGCGAGCGTCAACACCGGCAACGAGAAGCGGGACAACCACCTTCGAACCGCCGACTGGTTCGAGGCCGAGGCCTACCCCTACATGACGTTCAAGAGCACCTCGGTCCGCCAAGCAGGTGACAACCAGCTGATCGCCTCTGGCCCGTTGACGATCAAGGGCCAATCGCGTGAGGTCGAGCTTCCGATCACCCTCCTCGGCAAGCAGATGATCCCGGAGCAGATGCAACAGATGCTGGGCGGCACTAAAGAAGTTGCCAGCTTCAAGGCATCGACCGCCATCGATCGCGGCGATTTCGGCGTCGGTACCGGCAACTGGGCCGCGACCATGGTCGTCGGCGGCGAAGTCGATATCGAGATTCTGCTCGAAGCCCACAACAAGTAGCCGTCGGACCGGCGAATTCCACATTGCCATCAAAGCCCCCGGCCGGAGCTCCCGTGGCTCCGGCCGGTTCGCCTTCGCCGCGATGGCGTACCCTGCACACATGAAGTTCCACAACCTCGAAGAACTCCAGCCCCTCGACCATCACAACCTCCGTCTGGCCGCGAACGTCAGGCCCGAAGACTGGTCGAACCCCGAACCGCGAGGCCGCTACAACCTGGTTGTCATCGGCGCGGGCACGGCGGGCCTGGTAGCGGCCGCCGGCGCGGCCGGGCTCGGCGCACGGGTGGCACTTGTCGAGCGCAAACTTCTGGGCGGTGACTGCCTGAATGTCGGCTGCGTGCCTTCGAAGGCCCTGATTCGATCGGCCCATAGCGCCGCCGAAGTCAGAGACGCCACTCGGTACGGGATCCGAGTTCGCGGAGAAGTCGACGTCGACTTCCCGGCTGTGATGGAGCGCATGCGCCGGCTCCGCGCCGACATCAGCCCCCACGACTCGGCGGCCAGGTTCACCGAGCTCGGGATAGACGTCTTCCTGGGCAAGGCGCGTTTTGAAGAGAAGGGAGTCGTCACTGTCGGAAACACCGAGCTTCGCTACGCGAAGGCGGTGATCGCGACCGGAGGCCGGGCCGCGGCGCCACCGATCCCGGGTTTGGACAAGGTCCCCTATCTCACCAACGAGACCGTCTTCTCCCTGACCGAGCTTCCTCGTCGCCTGGGCGTCATCGGCGCCGGCCCCATCGGCTGCGAGCTAGCCCAGGCTTTCGCCCGTTTCGGATCCGAGGTCTTCCTGGTCGAGGCCGAGCATGGCGTTCTGCCGCGCGAGGATCCGGACGCCGCGGCCCTCGTGCGGACCGAGCTCGAGCGCGACGGCGTGCAGGTCCTGTGCTGCGGGCGTGGACTTCGCTTGAAGGAGCAGGACGACGGCATTCACCTCCAAGTCGCCAGCCACGGCGGCGACTATGACGTCGCGGTCGATCGCCTGCTGGTGGCCGCGGGGCGGAGGCCCAATCTCGAGGGACTCAATCTCGAAGCGGTCGGTGTCGCGTTCGACAGCACGGGCGTGACGGTCGACGATCGCCTGCGCACGACCAACCGCCGCATCCACGCCGCCGGGGATGTCTGCTCCGCGTTCAAGTTCACTCACGCGGCCGATGCGATGGCCCGGATCGTCATACAGAACGCCCTTTTCTTCGGTCGCTCGAAAGTGAGCGCCTTGAAGATCCCCTGGGCGACCTACACGATGCCTGAGGTGGGGCACGTGGGCCTCTACGAGAGCGAAGCCAAGGAGCGTGGGATCGCCATCGACACTTTCCGTGTGGACATGAGCGGTGTCGATCGGGCCATCCTGGACGGAGACGACCAGGGGTTTCTCAAGGTGCACGTCAGGAAGGGCACCGGCCGGATCCTCGGGGCAACCGTCGTTGCCCGCAACGGGGGCGATCTGATCTCCGAGATCACCTTGGCCATGGTCGCCGGCAAGGGCCTCGACACCTTGGCTCGGACGATTCACCCCTACCCGACCCAGGCGGAGGTCATCAAGAGAGCCGGCGACGCCTACAACCGCACACGGCTGACCCCTCGTGTCGGCCGGCTTTTCGAGAAGATCCTGGCCTGGCGCCGCTAGCTCTTCACTGTAAAAGAACCTTGGGAACCCGACGACGCAAGATGCCTTTTTCCTGCGCTCTTTCCTCCGCACCTACTGCGTGGCGGCTGCCAAGTGCGCCGACAACCTCGGCCTGGTCGTCGTATCCCACCGGCTGATAGACGGGGTGCCGGAGGAGCTCGAGCTACACGCCGGCTACGCCGAGAGCCTGGGCATCGACCTCCCCGCGATGAGAGGCGCCGGGAGATGACCGTCTTCATGGCCGCCAACGCTCCCTCGCTGAGCAAACGGGAGTCGTCGGCGAGGGAGCGGCGCCACACGACGAGGAGTCTGCACCGAAACCGGTACAGATCAGTGCCACAAGGAGCGCTGCCGTGAGAAAGCGTCTCATCCCGTTTCGACAGAGCCTTCGCGTCGCGACAAATAGAAGAAGTCCCGGTTGTCGGCGTAGCCGAGAAACCGCGGGATGACGAGCATGCGTATTCTCAACCGCCCAAACATCGGGGCCGTCATCAACTGGGCTCATGGACAGGATGGAGACCGATTCACCGGCGGCGTCAGCCTGCCTTTTTGAGAGTGGCTAGGTTGCTCGAGAACCGCTCGCCAGCGTAAGAAGTCTCCCAAAGGTCGCACTCACGTGCAGGCGGAGGGGCCCGAGTACCGCCACACCAGCCGGCTCGGGCCCAATCTCTCGCCGAAGGTAACGAGATATTGTTGCGCCAGCTCGCGGAGGTCCACCGGCTTTCTGACGAGCAGGTGACTCGAGTCCGATCGATCTTCGCCAACTCGGGGTTTATCGGTCAGGGAAACCCGGCAATCACGGTCCATCCGGCACGTGCCAAGAAGTGTGAGGCCGATCCTGCCCTGCCGAGAATCGGCAGGATCGGTTTCCAAGGCCCGGACTTCGAGCGGATCTGCGGCGCCCCGTACATGGCGCCACTGTACGACCTAAGGACGGCTGTCGCCGAAGAAGGTCGAGCGTGCATCGATCAATTCGAGTTCCCGGATCTCCCGGGTGTGTATCCCGTGGTGTGGGTACGAGCCAAAGAGGCGGCCGAGTTGTGCGAGGCAGTCGGCAAGCGGCTTTGTGACGCACACGAATGGGAAGGAGCTTGTGCGGGGCGGCTCGAGCCGCCCGACTACAACTTCGAGCTGGCGCGGGGAGTCGATCCGGCAACCGCGGTCAAGCGGATGCGAGCCCGTCACAACCGGCTCCACGCACAAGACAAGGTGTGGAGCTACGGCTCTTCGTACCGCACCGGAGTTTGCGCCGCTTCCAGCCGCAAGAGCCCGGAGTGCGGCGGAGGGGACTGGGCCACCTGTGGTTCGAATACCTTCCCGGCCGGCTGCTTCCCGGAGTGCCGTACCTCGTTAGGGGTCTACGATCTGCACGGCAACGCCGCTGAGCACATGAACCTCCCCCTTGATGAGAGCCAGATGAGCAGCGGGGGTCGCGGCAGCGGGTACCTAAGGCGAGGGCACGGCTATACCGAAATGAAGGGGAGCTGGTTCATCTTCGACGGCTACAAGGCGCACGAGGATCACTGCCGCTGGCGAGCGCCCTTCTGGCACGGCAGCCGGGTGATGGCTGAGCATAGTCACCGCAACTACCATCTCGGCTTCCGGTGCTGCAAGACGATCGAACGAAACTGAACGCGAAAGAAGATACTGCTGCGGGACTCGAATCGGTCCTAGAGCTCGGCCCACAGGCCAATCGTAAAGGCCGACTCCGTCTCTTTGAAGAACTCTCCAAGCGGCACACGTCCGTCGTAGTACTGGATTCCCAGACGCCACGTACGACCGTCGGAGACTACCTTCACACCCGCTTGAATGGAGACATCCGTCCTCCAGTCGCGCTCTTCCCAAGACGAGATATCGGTCGCGGCGTACCAACCCGAGAGCATTTTCCACCGAGTCCTGGGCGACTCGAACTCGAAACCCGCCTGCGTGCGTAACGGCTCCATCGAGCCGTCCTTTGCCCTCAACTCGTAGCCCCAGCCGGTTTCAAGATAGGTTCGCCATCTTGGGGCGAACTGCCAACTTACGGCTCCAAGCGCCTCCTCGCGCGTATAGTTGACGCGCTCGCGCCCGGTCCGTTGAATCCACTCATCGCCGATATGAGCGGAGGTGTGAAGCATGCCGGTCTTGTAGGCCCACTTGCCGTCTTTTCTCGCAGTGGTAAGGGTCAAACCGTAATTGCCGTCCCAACCTGTATTGTCCTGACCGCTGCGGGAGTCGAATTGAGCATCGAGCCCCGCTTCGAGGCTGAGCTGCCACATGCGGCCCTTGGGTGTCTTGGGCAACCGTCGAAGGATGCCGAACCGTCCACCCAGCTTGAGGTAGAAGCGGCGATCGCCGGCCTGCTCGATATCGGTTGAAGTGTAGCTCTCGACCAGAAGACCTGACCCCGGTCGGTGGGGATCGGCGATGAACGGCCTGACGAGGTACCCCGATGGAAAGAGGAGTAATGTCCGACCGGATTCGGAAGGGGTCCGATTCGCTTCAACTTCGCCCTGCTGTGCAAGGCCAGGAGAGCTGAAGCTGAGAAGGAGGATGAACACGACGCCGTATAGGCCGGGGTTCACTGGGCGAGAGGCTCTCATGCCAAGATGCTCGGTCGGGCAGAGTCGATCGTAGCCGCCTCAAGACTCAGCTGAACGTTGAATCGCGGGCGTGTCCGCTGCTACAGTCCCATCAAACTGCGGATTCCCGGGATCTCGCCCTCGTTGCTCAGCAGACCGGCAAGGCTCGGATCCTCCGAAGCTTCGTAGACCGACCTGAGCTCGTCGCCGATCAGCGCCGTTGCGCTAACGAGCCGTACGCCGTGACTGTAGTCGGCGTAGTCGGCTGAATGTATCGTGCTCAGCGGTTGGATCGGCCGCCCGTTCGGTCGGTGCCAACCGTAGATCGCCACCCTGCTTGGCGTCCTGGCGAGCCGCCTGGTCAAAACCAGATCCTTCTTGTGCCCCGCGAGCAAAAGTCCGAGAGGGTAGCCCGCACGCTGCTCGTCGATCAGCCGGCTGTGCGCCAAGTAGTAGGCGGTCGACCTCATCTGCGGCCCGGCCTGCATCGGTTGGGGCGAGAGCCGAAGCTCAGAGTTCCCGAAGAGGTGGTTGACGATCTTGCAGGTCGGCAAGACGAAGCCGAAGCGCCGAGCGATGGTCTTGGCCGAGTGAAAGTCGAGGGGCACGCGCACGAAGTCTTCGTCGGAACCGACGGCCAGATAATCCGGCATCACCCAGATCGTGGCGCCGGGACCTAAGGCAGTCTCGCTCCGAAGCTCGATGCGCCGGAGCTGCCGCAGAAATCGGGGCACGTTCCCGGCCTCGAGTTGCGCCAGGATCGCGTGTTCCCGGTCGATCCGCGTCATACCAGCAGTCTGTCCAAAAAACTCTGAGCCGGTGGGCGCTCCTGGCGGCCTAGCGGGAATCGCGTATGCGATATCGGTCCGCGATGTCGGTCCTGCGACGTCGGCCGGAGCGGCCGCCTCGAGCGACAGCAAGAGAAACGCTACAGCGAGCAGAGTGGGCTTCTTCATTCTTTTGGCCGAAGGCGGCTAACGCGACACCGCACGGCACGGCCGAACGCTCTTGCTATCAGAGATCTGGGCCGGCGCGCAACGATACACGGTCGCCCAAAGCGCCTCCGGTATCGCTCCCAGCATGTAAGAACTCGCGCCCGCAGTGCACTCATGGTTGAGGGTAGAAGCAACGTATGGAACCGCCATCAGCGCGTCGTCCAGCACGAGACCCTCAGTCAGCGCCTGGGGATCTCGGAAGAGAAGATCAGAGACATCGGCGACGACAAGTACAAGACCAGCCCTCATTTCACCGAGGCCGAGAAAGCGCTCCTGGATCTGACCGTTCAGATCGGCGTCGACGCGAACCGGCTATCGAAAGACCTCTGGGATCGCCTGCACGAGCATTTCTCCGAGCCTCAGATCGTCGAGGCCGTTTTCGTCATCACCCAATACATCGCGATCAGCAAGTTCGGCGACGCGCTGGGTGTGGTACTCGAGCCGGTCTTCTCCGGGGCTCAGCCTCTGCTCGAGGTGGCTCATCACTGACCGGTGGCGAGACCCGGCTGCCGGCCCGAGCGGCGTAGATAACCCTCGAGCATGAGCTTGCGCCGGGTGTTCTTCGAGCTCATGTAGCGCACCGCCACCCTGGCAGTTCAGACCGATGCGGCCCGCGACGCCGGCGCGATCGTCATGCCCTTGACCAGGGCCTCGAGCTCGGCCATCGATCTGCCGACATAGAGCAAGTCAGTCTTCGGAAGGTTCAACTTCCTGGCCTGCGCGCCGCCCACCACCAGGGGAGTGCCACGCCCCTCAAGGGTCGGCAGCAGTTTCATGATCGCGTCACGCAGCCGCTCGGGCTTCGAAGCCACACTCACGCTCAGCCAAGCCAGGCGTGCGCTCAGGTCATCGACGCCCAGGGCCAGCGTGTCGGGCGGGGTGTCCGGCCCCAGATTGACCGCCCGCATTCCCTCGCCCTCGAGCACGGCGGCGACCGCCATCGACGGCAAGATGTAACGATCGCCGGAAGGCGCTCCGCCTACGGCGAAAGGAGCATCATCCGGCACCTTGATCAGTCCGCGCAGCCGAGCGAGAGCCTGGATCGCGATCTGTGTGGCTCGATGCTCCCAGAAGATGCCGGAAGGCTCCCCGGTCCAGAGCTCGCCAATACGAGTCATGGCGGCTCGAAACGGCCCATCGATGATCTCCGAGACGCTCTTGCCTTCCAGGTACTGCGAGAGGATCAGTCCGCGAGCTTCGGCTTCCGCCCCCCGGCGCAGGTAATCGAGTGCCTTCTTCCCCCGGCCGCCGCGCGATTAGGTTCAGCCGGGAGCCACCCGAGGAGGCGGCCACGGCCCCGTCCCGACGAGTGTTGCCAGCCCTGACCGGCAACGTAGGCTGATCTGGCGATGAGTCCGAAGAGACATCGCCTCGGAGCCCTCGCTTCGGCCCTTTTGGTGCTGGCGATCAGCCCGGCCCTCACTCGGGCAGCGGACAACGGCGGCTGCGACTGCGCGCGCCGAAACGCTCCTTGCGCCTGCTGCGTGCGACCTGCTCAGACCGGGTCCGTGGCCGCCGTCGGCGCATGCCACCTTCGGCAGAGCCCATGCCGAACCACGACGCCCCACGACGCCGCTCGGACGAGCGACACCGGATCGATCGGAATCCTGGAGTCGACTCGACAGATCCGCTCGGAATCGCCGCGGCCGTGGAGCCCCGTCTCGGAGACACCTCCCGACGAGTGCCCTCGGGGTGGGCCCGAGCCACCTCCGCCTCGTCGCCACGGCTAGGCACCTACAGACTCCGGAAGGCGTCTACCGAGGCGGGCCGACGGCCGCCCGTGCTGCGGCAGCGGACCGCTCGGTAAGCGAACCCACGATCTGGTTATGGCAGGAGGGAAGGGACCATGAGAAGAATCAAACGCAGGCGTTCCATGCGATTCGGCCCGATCGGACTCGGTCTGATCTGGCTGGGCGCAACGGCCGCTGTGGCCGTCGAAGTCGAGCCGAAGGCCGAGACCGCTGCAACCGAAGCCCGAACGGACGAGATCGAGTCGACCGAGACGGAGCCACTCGCCACCGTCTTCGACGAGATCCTGATCGGCGCGGCTATGAGCCCGCTCGTTGGACCGGAGAGAGAGCTGGGGCACGCCGAGATCACCGAGATTCCGTACGGCGATGCTGCCGAGGTCCTGCGCAGCGTCTCGGGGATGGCCGTCGGCCGCATGGGTGGCCACGGCCTGGAGCCGCATCTGCGCGGCATGGCCGAGACCAACATCAATATCCTCCTCGACGGCGCCTATGTCCACAACGCCTGTCCCAACCGCATGGATCCTCCGACCTCCTTTGGCGCCGTGGACAGCTTCGACCGGGTGGTCGTACTCAAAGGCGTGCAGACCGTTCGCTACGGCGGCGGCGGCAGCGCCGGCACCATCCTCTACCAGCGCGAGACGCCGCGCTTCCGACCCGAGGAGCGCTGGCGCATTCAC
Organism: bacterium; assembly: GCA_024224155.1. Classification (NCBI taxonomy): domain Bacteria; species bacterium. Next base: position 41,699 of record JAAENP010000127.1, on the reverse strand, counting down.
TTCGGATCGGCCTACGCCACTCACACCGAATCACCCGACCTGACCTTGGATGCCACGATCGGCGCACCCAAGTTCTACTTGCGGGCGATCGGTGAGCAACGCGATGTCGACAACTACAAGGACGGCGGTGGCAACGAGGTTCGCTCGGCTTTCAGGAAGCAAGACGCGACCTTCGCACTCGGCTGGACCCCCGACTACGGCACCGAGGTCGAGCTCTCCTACGAAGACAACCTAACCGAAGATGCTCTCTTTCCCGGCGCGGCGATGGATGCGCCATTCGACGAGAACAGCCTCTATCGGCTACAGCTTCGAAGGCTGCGTCCTGAAGCCCGCATCACCGCCATCGAGTCCGAGCTCTACTTCGGCGAGATCGATCACGTCATGGACAACTACTCACTTCGCCCGCTCACCGCTCCAATGGCGGCAAAGGCGGAGACGACCTCGGATACCTATGGCGGCAGATTCAGCATCGACAGCCGCAGCGGCGCTCACGCGCGCTTCACCTTCGGAGCCGATTTTCAGAGCAACTCCCGTCGCGCGGTACGCATCGTCGGGCCAGATCCCGAGACCGTCTCCCGAGATCAATCGATCCTGTGGCCGGATGTCGAAGTGACCGACGCCGGGGTCTTCTTCGAAGGTGTCCACGACATCGCTCCGCGGAGCCGGTTCCTTTTCGGCACCAGGCTCGACCGTTTCGAGGCCTCGATCGGCGAGCCCGACCGCAAGCCCTTCGGGTCCAACCTGAGTCCTAGCGGACTCTACGAGCTGTACTACGGAGAGGCCGCCACCGACTGGAGCCATGACGATGTCGGCGGCCTACTTCGCCTTGAACACGAGATCGAGAACGGTCCCACGCTGTTCGTCGGCGTCAGTCGAAGTGTTCGACCCGCCGACGCTACCGAGCGCTTTCTGGCATCGAACAACAGCCAGGCGTCCAAGCGGTGGATCGGCAAGCCGAATCTCCGCGCCTCGCGCCATCACCAGATCGATCTGGGGGCGACTTCGATCAAAGCCAGCCGGCAGATCACCGGTATCCTGTTCCTCGACCGGGTCGACGATTTCATCCTGCGCGATCGGGCTCGAGCTCAGCCCGGAGTGCTGCTCGACGACCGGGCCTCCATCTATCGAAATGTCGAGGCGGAGCTCTTCGGCGTCGAGCTCGACGCCTGGCAGAAACTCGATGAGCGCTTCTCGCTTCTGGGCAACGCCGGCTGGGTTCGCGCCGACAACAGCACCGACCGCCGCCCGATTGCACAGATCCCGCCGCTTCAGGGCCGCTTTCGACTGAACTTCGAACGGCAGCCCTGGAAGAGCTCGGCCACGGTCCGCTATGCCTTTCGCCAGAAACGCATCGACGATGACGCGGCAACCCGAAGCGGGCTCGATATGGGAGAGACGCCAGGCTACGCGGTTCTGGATCTTCTCGGCAGTCATACGTTGGGGTCGGGACTCGAGATCCAAGTCGGAGTCGAGAACGTCTTCGATCGCCTCTATGCCGACCACCTCAATCGCTCGAATCTGTTTGACGTCGAGCAGGTGCGCGTCAACGAGCCGGGGCGGACCCTCTGGTTGAGACTTCGGCTGGCATCGAACCGGGACAACTAGCCGGCACTACGGACCGGCCGGTTGCTATCGAGCGTCCTTCCGCCTGTTTACGCCGGGCTACGAGCGTGATCGAATTCTCCCCAATGCCATCTCTTCCCTTCGACGTCGTTCATCGCCTCCCCGGTTGGGCGCTGTACTGGGCCCTGCTCGAGCCGACCGATCCGGTCGACCAGCTGCCGGCGCGCCTGGACTCTCTGCGCCGACGAACCGCCGAACGAGCGCGCGAGCGCTACAGGCTCGAGACCCTCGCCGGCCGGCCGGCGGTGGCCGCGCTGCGCAAGCTGTTCCGCGCCGCGGGAACTGATCCCACGCGCCACCGCCCCTCATCGGAGGCGCTGTTGCGACGGCTGCTCAAGGGAGGGGAATTGCCGGCGATTCATCCACTGGTCGACTTCAACAACTGCCTGTCGGTGGAGCTGCCGGCTCCGTGTTGCGTGATGAACGAGCACGCGCTCGAGCCCCCGTTCGTGCTCCGTGCCGGCACTTCGGGCGAGAGCTACGATTCGTTCAAGGGACCGTTTCGGCTCGAGGGCCGACCGCTTCTGGTCGACGCCCTCGGACCCTGCGACGCACTGATCACCGGCAGCGAGCGGGTCAAGGTGGCCCGAGACACCGGGCGTGCCTGGCTGGTCGCCTACCTCCCGGCCTCCGCGATCACACCGGCCGAGACCGCCCAGCGGGTGGCGCAGCTCCTCGAAGCGGCTCCCGTCGCGACCGTCCTTTCCGAGGGCGCTTCCGGCGAGTCCGCCGGAGACTCCTAGCACTGTCGTTCTCGAGTTCGTGCCACCCCTCGGCCCAAAGGGCCCGTGGGGAGCCCGAGGCTGTGGTTCTTCCAGGCCCGGCCCACCCCGTCGAGTGGCGCCCCGCGGCCGGAGGCGTGCCATCGTTTCCCACGAAGGAGCATGGAACGATGCGCTACGTCGTATTCAATCGCAAAGGTGGAGTCGGCAAGACATCTCTTGTCTGCAATCTCGCCGCGGTGAGCGCCGCCGAGGGTTGGAAGACCCTGGTGATCGATCTCGACCCACAGGCCAACTCGTCCCACTACCTGCTTGGGCACGAGGCCTGCGAGGCACTGCCCAATGCCGCAGACTTCTTCGAGCACACGCTCGGCTTCCAGCTGTTCGGGGACGTCGACGAGGGCGACGCCTGGGTCCACGAAACACCGTTCGAGAACCTCTGGCTGCTGCCGGCCGACCATCGGCTCGCCGAGATCCAGCCCAAGCTCGAGTCCCGCTATAAGATCTACAAGCTCCGCGACCTGCTGAACAAACTTGCCGATTTCGACGCCATCTTTCTCGACACGCCGCCGGCGACCAGCTTCTTCACTACCTCGGCACTGATCGCCGCCGATTCCTGTCTGATTCCGTTCGATTGCGACGAGTTCTCTCGGCGAGCGCTCTACCAGCTGCTCGGCACGGTAAGGGAGGTGCGCGAGGACCACAACGAAGAGATCGAGATTGGCGGCATCGTAGTGAATCTCTTCCAGGAACAGGCACGGCTGCCACGACGCCTGGTCGACGAGCTCGAATCGGAAGGACTTCCGGTTCTCCGGCCCTACATCAACGCGTCGGTGAAGGTACGTGAGTCCCACGAGCAGCACCGGCCCTTGGTTCACCTGGCACCAAGTCACAAGGTGACTCGCCAGTTCCGTGACCTCTACCAGACGCTCGTCGAGCAGGCCGCATGAGTAGACAGGAATCGCCTACCCGATGGGGTGTAGTCGATTCCGGGCCCGCTTGACATCGTTGGTCCAGGCGTACCGCACGAGGGGCCGAACGCCCCGATGACCACGCCCATCGTTGCCGCGGTCACCTCGGTGTCTGCTCGCAGCAGTAGAGGAGAGATTCATGCAGACCGAGCTCATGCACGAACCCCACAAGATCAAGACCATCCGACCGGTCGCCTTTCCAAGCCTGGAAGAGCGCAAGCAGCATCTCGCCCAGGCCCATTTCAACGTCTTCAACCTGACCCCCTCGCAGGTGGGATTCGACATGTGCTCGCTGGGTACGAGCGCGATGACCCAGGAGCAACTGTCCGGACAGCTGATCGGTGACGAGGCCTATGCCGGCGCCCGGAACTTCGAACACCTGGAGCGGGTGGTGAGGGACGTCCTGGGGCACACCTACGTCTGCCCCACCCACAACGTCCTCGGCTGCGTGAAGCTGGTCACCGCGACCATGGTGCCCGCCGGATCGGTACTGCCTTCCAACGCCAGAACCCGAATCGACGTCTTGACGCCGCGGGACGTCGAGGTCCCCGACGTCCGCAACCACGACGAGGAGCTGTTCACGGGCAACGTCGACCTCGGCCGCCTCGAGAAGGTACTCGAGGACGGCAACGTCGCCATCGTCGGCTTGCAGGCCTTCGCCGACGGTCAGCATCCGTTCAGCATGCAGAACCTGCGAGCGGTAAGAGCTCTCGCGGATCGTTACGGTAAGCGCCTGGTCCTCGACGGCTCGCGGGTAATCGAGAACGCCTGGTACATGCAGCAGAACGAGAGGGGAATGTCCGCTCACACCGTTGCGGCGCTGGTCAGGGCGATCGCCAAGACGGCGCACGTTTTCCAGATCGACGGCGCCCAGGACCCGAAGTGCCCCACCGGCGGACTGCTCTCCACGGACAATCCGGAAGATCACGAACGCTTCATGAACGAGGTCGTCGTCTACGAAGGCCTTCACACCTACGGCGGCATGGCCGGCCGCACCATGGAAGTCTTCGCCCGCGGGCTCGAGGAGATGTGCATCGAGACCGAGGTGCAGTGGGTGATGCAGCAGACCGAGCGCTTCTGCGAGCGCCTGCGGGTCGCCGGAGTGCCCATGGAGCGCGGCTGCGACGGCGCCTACATCCTGGCGGACGCTTTCCTGTCCCATCATGACCGGTTCCAGCAGGACGCCTTCTCCGCGGCCCTCTACGAGATGTCGGGCGTGCGGGCCCTGGCGCACGGCCTGGTTGGGCGCGACAACCTGGTGCCGGTCCAGATCCCGCGACTGGCCATGACCGGCCGGCAGCTCGACCAGGTGGCGGACGCGGTGATCAGCCTCTACAACCGGCGAGACCAGATCCCACCGCTCGAGGCGGTGCGGGAAGGCATGTGGCGCGACCAGATGCGCTACCGCTGGGTCTACTGCGATCTCGAGTCCTACGAGTTCGATACTTATCCGTTCGTGATCCACACCATCGAGCGGATCGGCGAGCTCAGCCGCGAGGAGCGCTGGCGAGCGATCCGGGAGGCGGGCTTCAACACCTTCCTCTTGCGCTCGGCCGACGTCAGCATCGACCTGCTCACGGACTCGGGCACCTCGGCCATGAGCACCGATCAGTGGTCGGCCTACGACGGCGCCCGGGCCACGCCGACGACCTCCGACGAGTACGGAAGGCTGGTCGAGGTGCTCAAGGCCGCCACCGGCTACGAGCACATCATCCCGACCCATCAGGGGCGGGCCGCCGAGCAGATCCTGTCCGAGATCATGATCCAGCCCGGCCAGATCGTGCCCGGCAATATGTACTTCACCACCACCAAGCTCCACCAGGAGCTGGCCGGCGGAGTGTTCGCCGACGTCATCGTCGACGAAGCCCACGATCCGCAGAGTGACTTTCCATGGAAGGGCAACATCGACCTGGCCAAGCTCGAAGCCTTGGTCGAGGAGCACGGCGCCGAGAAGATCTCCTACATCTCGTTCGAGCACTCGGTCAACATGGCCGGCGGCCAGCCGGTCTCGATGGAGAACATGCGCGAGGTCTACGGCTACTGCTCGGGCCTTCACATCCCGGTCTTCTTCGACGCCACCCGGATGGCGGAGAACGCCTACATGATCCAACAGCACGACCCCCACTTCGGAGAGACGAAGATCCGGGACATCTTGAGAGAGATGCTGGTCTACGGCGACGGCTGCACGGTGTCGGGCAAGAAAGATTTTCTGATCAATATCGGGGGCCTGCTCGCCTTCCGCGACGACGCGGAGCTGGCCGAGAAGGCCCAGGACAAGCTGCGCATCTACGAGGGCAACATCACCGACGGCGGCCTCGCCGCCTCCGACCTCGCGGCCATCGCGGTCGGCGTCGACGAGATGCTCGACGACCGCTACATCCGGGCCCGAGTCCGCCAGACCGCGGCGCTTGGCAGAATGCTGCTCGAGGCCGGCGTGCCGATTGTCACGCCGCCCGGCAGCCATGCGATCTTCCTGGACGCCAAGCGCTTTCTCGCTCACATCGACCAGGACGAGTACCCGGCGCAGAGGCTCGCGGGCGAAATCTACGTGGAAACCGGCGTCCGCGCCATGGAGCGAGGCAACGTCTCCAAGGGCCGCAACCCCGACACCGGAGAAAACTGTCGCCCCGCCCTCGAGCTCGTCCGGCTGACGCTCCCGCGCCGGGTCTACACCCGCGACCACATGCGGGCGGTGGCCGACGGCATCATCCGGTTGTACAGACGGCGCGATGAGATCGGCGGACTGCGTTTCGTCTACGAGCCCGAGAAGCTGCGCTTCTTTCAGGGGCGCTTCGAGCCCCTGGACTGAAGCGAGAGGTCAAGAGGCGCCCAGTAGCTCCAGCCACGCGGCCTCGACTCGCTCGAACGTCGAGGTCCAGGTGAACGGATGCAGTGTTTCCTCCGGGGCTCGCTCGGCGGCGGCACCGACCCCGGCCTCGAGCGAACGCTCGATAGCGCCGATCAGCCCTTCGACGAAGCCGGGCAAGTCGGCCTCGACCGGCGAGTCGACGCCGAACAGGCGCGGTGGCGGAACCATCTCCAGGACTCCCGCAAGAGGCAGGGCCAGCTCGTCGCGGATTCCCTCGAGCTCGGTCGCAACCAGCCGGCAACCACAAGCCGCAGCCTCCACCAGGACGAGTGGCAGCCCCTCGTAGAACGACGGCAAGACACAGACGACGCATCGTCGCATCAGCGCAGCCAACTCCTCCTGCGCGAGGCTCCCGTGCAGGACCACGAGGTCTCCCATCGCCCGCATGCGCTCCTCCAGCTCCCTCGCCTCCCACCCCGCACCGCCGCCGGCTACATGCAGGCGCACGGCTCGGCGTTCCCCGAGCTCCTGGACGGCATCCAGGAGCCAGGGCAGCCCCTTCGCCGAGCTGTACTTGCCAACGTAGAGCAGCTCGCCAGCGGTGTTCTCCGGGCGGCCCGTGCGGTAAAAGAGCTCCTCTCGATAGCCCGCGCCAACGATGCGCACGCGACTCATCGGAACGTCCAGAGCGGTGGAAAGGCGTCTTGCGTCTCCGGCGTGTAGCACGAGAAACAACTCGTTGCGGCCTAGCCCGTCCCGAATCTCGTCCGCCAGATGCGGACAGAGCTCGAGCTGGCGCAACCCGGTCGCATGACAATGGGCCACGACCGGCGTCTCCGGGAACAGGTCTTTGAGCAGCGAGGCGACGATCCACGCGTGATGCACGTGGATCAAGCCGAGCCGCTCCTCCGCCACCACGGCACGGAGGTGCTCTCGCCAGGCATCCCGATAGGTTTTCAACTGAGCCGGCGTCAGTAGAGAGAACCGGCTACTCGAATACGGCATGACGTCACTCATGCCCGGCACCGGAAACGGCAAGGCTTCGGTACCGAAGAGTAGGGGGTGCACCCGCTCCGGAGCGAGCCCATCGACCGCTGGATTCGGGTCCTCCACGGGCGTGCCCACGACGACGCGCTGATCCCATCCCGCCTCCCCGGCCAACCGAACCAGCGCGTTCAACGTGATCCCGCTCCCGGTCAGCAGCGGACGCTGCGAAAGAACGTGGAGCACGTTTTTCATCGGTAGTAGTCTTTCACTCCCCGATGACGCAGGCGACACTCGTTCTTCTCATTCTCGCCGGCACGGTGGCGCTCTTCGCTTCGGACCGCCTGCGCGTCGACGTCGTCGCCCTGCTGTCGCTTCTCGCTCTGGTGGCCACCGGCACGCTTTCGACGGCCGAGGCGCTGTCGGGGCTCGCCGCTCCGATCGTGGTGATGATCGGCGCGCTCTTCGTAGTCGGTGAGGGGCTGACCAACACCGGTATCGCCGCCCGGGTGGCGGCCGCGGTCGCGGCCATCGGCCGCCGCAATGAGCGGCTCTTGCTGCCCTCGATCATGACCCTCTCGGCACTCTTGTCGGCTCTCATGAGCAGCACCGGCACGGTCGCCGTGATGCTCCCAGTGGTCATCGGGCTGGCGCGGGCCCTCGACCGGCCACTCTCGGGTCTTCTGTTGCCGATGGCGTTCGCGGCCCAGCTCGGTGGCGTGCTGACCCTCATCGGCACACCCCCGAACTTGATCGTCTCGCAGGCGCTCGGGAACGCGACGGGAACGGGCCTGACGTTCTTCTCGCTCACGCCGTACGGCCTGGTCGGCCTGGTCGCGGGAATCACCTTGATGGTAGTCGCCGGCCGGATGCTGCTGCCGGCGGGCAAGGGTGGGACTCAGCTCGCCGAAGAGCCCTCGCTCGAAGAGTTGGCCCGGCTCTTCGGTCTGGCGCCGCGGGTAGCCGTCTGCCGGCTGCCGGCCAATTCGCCGTTTGCCGGGCGCAGCGCCTCGGCGGTCGGGGCACGGCGCAACTATGGGGTATCACTGCTGTCACAAGTGAAGGATGCCGCCGAACCCTGGGGCCGGCCACGAGCCTACGCCGTCGAGCCCCACAGCCGTCTCTCCGCCGGAGACCGGCTGCTGGCAAAGGGTACGAAGGAAGCCCTCGCGGAGTTCGTAGCCGCTGGCGGTCTCGAAGCCCATCCGTTCGAGCCCCGGCGCGAAGCCGAGAGGGTGATTCTAGAGCTCGGAGTTGTCGAAGTGCTGCTGACGCCGCAGTCGCGTCTCATCGGGAGAACCGTGCGCGAGTCGGGCGTGCGCGAGCGGTTCGGCGTCAACGTCGTGGCGGTTAGACGGCGCGGCAAGGCCATCGACCGACCGGTGAGCACGATCCGACTCGACTTCGGTGACTCCCTGCTGGTCGTGGGCTCCTGGAATCGAATCGAGGAGCTGAGGCGGGATCGCCGCAACCTGATCGTAGCCAGCGAGCCGAGGACCGAGCCGGACCGGCTCCCCGGCGCCGCGAGAGCGCCATGGGCCGTCGCGGTCCTGGCGGCCATGCTCGCCTTGATGGTTTTCTCGGAGGTACCGCTGGTGTGGTCGGCGGTCGGCGCCGCGCTGGCAATGATCCTGGGTGGTGCGGTCGAGCCGGGCTCGGTCTATCGCGTCATCCAGTGGCCCAGCCTGGTGATGATCGCCGCCATGCTGCCGGTGGCGACGGCGCTCGGTAACAGCGGAGCTCTGGACTTGCTGGTCGGCTCGGCGAGCTCCGCGCTCGCCGGCGCGCCGGTCGTCGTAGCCCTCCTGGGCCTGATGCTGGCAACCTCCCTGCTTTCCCAGGTGATCTCCAACACGGCCACCGCGGTGCTGCTGGCTCCGGTCGCGATCGAGATGGCCAGCCGCCTCGGCGTCGCGGCCGAGCCGCTACTGATAGGCGTAGCCATCGCGGCTTCGACCGCCTTTGCCACGCCGGTCGCCTCGCCGGTCAACGCCCTGGTGCTCGGGCCCGGAGGCTATCGATTCGGCGACTTCTTCAAGGCCGGCGTTGCCCTACAGGCAACCGTGCTCCTCTTGTCTGCCGGGCTGATTCTCGTTCTAGCCCTCTGACCGCCCCGCCTTACCACAACGCGCTCCTCGGCCTGGCCGGAGCCGCGTTTGCCCTCGGCCTGACCATGGCCTACTGCTACCCTCCCCGCCCCAACGCCTCGAGCAACTGCAGGAGCGCAGCTCGTACCGACGAGACCGTATAGGGGTCCTTCCGGTGGGGAGGGACGCCATCCCGCTCGAAGTAGGGCCGTTCCGAATAGATGCGGCCCCACTCCGCGTCGATCGCCCGGACGAAGCGGCGCAGCCCGGTCCCGGAGCTCAGAATCCCTTGCGCTACGCGAGCCATGGCAGGTAGAGAGTTCTCGTAGTTGGCCGCCAGGAGGATCTCGCTCTCCGTAACGCGACGTACGAGAACGACTCGGAGGGCGCCCTCGGCATCCTCGAGATGACTCTCCAGGTACTGCTCGATCTCGAGCTCGGCCTGGCGCTTGAGGGTTACCGGCGACGCCCCTTTCATCAGGTCGGCTCCTTCCCGGCCGATGGCCTCCGCTAGCGAGAACTTGCGCTTCGAGCGGACCTCGCGCTCCAGCTCGGCGTCTTCAGGCGTCCCTTTCTTTCGGAACTCTTCGCTCATGCGCTCGGCCCCTCGAAGCCGGTCTTGATTCTAACTCTCGGTCATCCCGCCGTCTTCGACACGGGCTCACCACCCATTGAAGGTGGCTCGGCCCGCGGCCGGACCTACCCCCAACGGGTGGGTCGAAAGACTGTCTCTTGAACTGGTTTCGCGATCCCCTGATCGGCCTAGAGTGCCAATGGCAGAAGCGCGGGGCAGCGAGATGAACACGTCTTCTGAAAGCAGCATCGGATCGACCTCGGGGACGAGCGCATGCGGCGGATGCCGTCTCGCCGACAGCTGCGCCGGCGCGCCTCAGACTCGAGGCCCGTTGCAAGGCCCCCGGCTCGTCGCCGCTTCCTTTCTCTACTTCCTCGTGCCAGCGGTCACGGCCCTCGTGGGGGCCGCCGCGGGCAGCGACCCGCTTGAACAGCTGATCGGGGGCGCGATAGGACTGCTGCTTGGAATGCTGGTGGCCATCACCGCGGCCAGACGGTACCGCACTGCGCTCGAGCGGGAGGCCTGCTTTGAGCCTCGCTGACGCCGTCGCCTCGACTCGCTCGACCTTTCGCCGCGGGATCCATCCACCGGACGAGAAGGCCCTCGCCGCCGAGAGCCCGATCGAGGTCCTGCCGACGCCGAAGGAGATCCGCGTTCCGCTTCTGCAGCACCTGGGCAGCCCCTGCGAGCCTACCGTCAAGCCCAAGCAGGCCGTGGCACTCGGCGACGAAGTCGGCAACGTCGAGGCGATGGTGTCGGCGCCGGTCCACGCTTCGGTGGCGGGGACGGTCGGCCGGGCCACGGTTGCGACACTCCCCAACGGGCGCCACGTCGGCGTGCTCCCGATCAAGGCGGGAGAGCAGGAGATCGAGGGCCGGGACCTGTACCAAGATCTTCTCGGCGGAGAGTGGCCACTGGAGGAGATCGAGCGGTGTGAACCCCGCGAGATTGTCGAAGCCGTAAGGCGCGCCGGCCTGATTGGAATGGGCGGCGCCGCCTTTCCGACTCACGTCAAGCTCACCGCTCGAGACGACAAACCGATCGATACCGTGCTGGTGAACGGCTGCGAGTGCGAGCCCTACCTGGCGGCCGACTACCGGACGATGATCGAGGCCCCGGCGGCGATCGTCGCCGGGGCCCTGCTGGCGAAGCGCGCACTCGGTGCCCGCCGGCTCGTGGTGGGAATCGAGGACAACAAACCTAAAGCGATCCAGCACATGAAAACCGCGGCCTCGGGCACAGCGGTCGAGGTCAAGAGCGTCCGAACGAAGTACCCGCAGGGTGCCGAGAAGCAACTCGTTCGGGCCGTGCTCGCGGCCACGGTGCCCGAAGGTGGCCTGCCCCTGGATGTCGGTGCGCTCGTGGTCAATGTCGAGACCGCGGCCTCGATCGCCCGCGCCGTGCTGCGGGGCAAGCCGCTGACCCACAGAATCGTGACCGTCTCCGGCCGCGGCGTGGCGCGGCCGCGGAATCTCGTCGTGCCCATTGGTATCTCATTCAGCGAGCTGCTGGCGGCCTCCGGCGGAGTGCTGCCGGGGGCGGCGCGAATCCTCGCCGGGGGGCCGATGATGGGCTTCTGCGTCGGCTCCACAAGTGCGCCCGTAACCAAGGGCACCGGCGCCGTGACCGTGCTGACCCACGCGGACCTGCAGCGCGCCAGAGAGACGGCCTGCGTTCGCTGCGGCCGCTGCGTAGACGTGTGCCCCCTGTCCTTGGTGCCGACCCGCATCGCAATCGCCGCTCGCCACAAAGATTGGGATCTCGCCCGGCGCTACCACATCAAGACCTGCATGGAGTGTGGCTGCTGCGCCTGGGTGTGCCCGGCGCAGATTCCGCTCGTTCAGCTGATCCGCATGGGCAAGGCCGAGATGGCAACCGCATGAGCAAGCCGGAGAAGCTCCCGATCCCGCTCGCCGAGCCGGAGGCCGAGGTGCCGCGCATCCATGTGGCACCCGGACCGCACATCTCGGCGCCGGTGACCACCTGGCGGATGATGGTCGACGTCGCGCTCGGCCTGTTGCCGGTGCTGCTCGCGGCGGTCTGGTTCTTTCGCTGGCATGCAGTGCTTCAAGTCGCGGTTTGCGCACTCGGCTGCACGGCCGCCGAAGCGGTGTTCGCCCGCCTGCGCGGCCGGCGGGCACCGCTCGCGGACGGATCGGCGCTGGTCACCGGCTTGATCCTGGGACTGTCCCTGCCCTGGAGCGCCCCAGTCTACGTCGGTGTTGTGGGCTCGTTCGTGGCCATCGGCGTCGGCAAGGCGGCCTTCGGCGGTCTCGGACAGAACATCTTCAACCCGGCGATGGTCGGGCGAGCCTTCGTGATGATCAGCTTCGCCTCGGTTCTTGGCGCCACCGCCTACGTCAGCCCCGAGGGCCCACTCGACATCGTCACCCAAGCGACCCCGTTGACCGTCGCCAAAGAGGCGGCCGGCGAAATGCCGGGCCTGTGGCCGCTGTTCGTCGGTAGCGTCAACGGATCTCTTGGCGAGACAAGTGCCCTCGCTTGCCTGATCGGCGGGCTCTTTCTGTGTCTGCGGCGGGCCGCTGCCTGGCAGATTCCGGCGAGCATGATCGTCTCCGCCGCGGCGGTCGCCGGGTTAGCGAATCTGGTCAATCCCGAAACACCCTTGACCGTCCTTCATCACCTGGCGGGTGGCTCTCTGCTCTTTGGAGCGGTCTTCATCGCCACCGATCCGGTGACCAGTCCGCTGGCCCCCAAGGGACGCGCCGTTTTCGGCGCCGGCGTCGGGGCTCTGGTGATCTTCATCCGGCTGTTCTCGAACTACCCGGAAGGCGTGGTCTTCGCGGTGCTGCTAATGAACGCCACAGTGCCGCTCATCAACCGCTGGACGATACCGCGGCCGTTCGGCGCCCCCAAAAAGGCGACGGTTTCGGACGGAGCTCGAGCATGAGTACCGAGAGGCTGAGCGTGCTGCGGGAAGCGTGGCTGATTCTGGTGCTCGCCGCCGGCTTCGGGGCCGCCCTGGCTGCCGTGCAGACGGGCCTCGGGGAACGGATCGAAGCCAACAAGCGAGCCCAGACCCTGAGCCAGGTGCCGGCCCTGGTCCTCGGCTCGGAGCTGACCCGGGACGCCACGATCGCTATCCGTGACGGCCGGATCGAGGTGCGCCGCGCCGGCGGCGAAGCGCAGATTCTCGAGGTCGTTGAGCGGCAGATCGCCGGTCATCTGGTTCTCGAAGTGCGGCGTTCCACGGATGAGCTCGCCGGCTGGGTCCTCTGGGGCGCCGACCAGGGGTATGCGGACCAGATCGAGCTGCTGGTCGGACTGAGTCCCGATGGCGCGGTGATCCGCGGACTCTACGTCTTGAGCCAGAAGGAGACCCCGGCGCTGGGTGATGGCATTACCCGCGAGGAGTTCCGACAACGGTTCGTCGGCCGTCGTACCGACCGGCGACTGCAGGTTACACGGGTCGCCGAGGAGGCAAGCGCGACCGATGGCGGCATCCTGGCTCTCACCGCGGCCACGATCAGCTCCAGGAGCGTCTGCGACATCGTCAACCGGACGGTCGCCGAGGTGAAGCCTCGGCTGCCGATCGAAGAGGACTCGAGATCACGATGACAACCAGCCCCACCGCTCTCGAGCGCTTCCTCAACGGCATTTTGCCGGAGAACCCGGTTTACCGGCAGCTGCTCGGCATGTGCCCGACCCTGGCGGTGACCGCGGCGATGAAACCGGCACTCACCATGGTCGCGGCCACCGCCTTCGTTCTCATCTGCGCCAATCTCGTGACCAGCGTCATTCGAAGCTTCCTCAAGCCGCATCTGCGGATCCTGGTCTTCACCCTCACCATCGCGACTTTCGTGACCATCGCCGATCGCCTGCTGGCGGCCTTCGCCTACCCGATGAGCCAGCAGCTCGGCCCCTACGTGCCGTTGATCATCGTCAACTGCATGATCATTTGCCGCTGTGAAGTCTGCGCCTCGAAGCAGGGGCCGCTCACCGCCCTCGCCGATGCGGCCGGCAACTCGCTCGGCTTCCTGCTCGCGCTGGGCAGCGTCGCCACGGTGCGCGAGATCCTGGGCATGGGCAGCTGGTTCGGACTGCCGGTGCTGCCCGAGGCCTTCCCGCGCTTCGTCTTGATGGTGATGCCCCCGGGAGCGTTCCTCACCCTCGGGGTGCTGTTGGCTGCGACCACGGCGTTTCAACAGCTTCGTGACCGTCGCCGGACTCCGGCCGAGGAAGCCGGGGCAGACAGCGCGAGCCCCGAGCTCGAGAGGGCCAGCTGAGATGGAGCTCTTCGCCGATCTGCTGTTGATCGCGGTGGGCGCGGCCCTGATCAACAACTTCGTGCTGACCTACTTCGTCGGCATCTGCCCGTTCCTCGGGGTCTCGCGACGGCTGGACATGGCCCTGGGCATGGGCTTCGCCGTGACCTTCGTGATCTCGGTCGCCGCCCTCCTGTCGTGGACGCTGACCGAGTTCGTGCTGCGCCCGGGAGCGCCACTACCGAGCATGGTCTGGCGCGCCGTCGCCGGGGAATCGGCGGACGGAGCGATGGACCTCAGCATCCTCTCCTACATCGTCTACATTTTCGTCATCGCCTCGAGCGTCCAATTCGTCGAGCTCTACGTACGCAAGTTCTTTCCAGCGCTGTACAAGTCGTTCGGAGTCTTCCTACCGTTGATCACGACCAACTGCGCCATCCTGTTCGGCTGCCTCGAAGTCATGAAGCACGTTCACAGCCGGGAGTGGGGCCTCGCGGAGTCAATGACCATGGCCATCTTCGGGGGCCTCGGCTTCACCCTGGCGATCGTGCTCATGGCCGGAATTCGCGAAGAACTGGATCTCTCCGACGTCCCGCGGGCCTTTCGCGGAGCGGCCATCACCATGGTCACGGCCTGCATCCTGGCGCTCGCTTTCATGGGCTTCACCGGAGTCGGAGCCAACGTGCGCGATGCCCTGCTCGGTGCAGAGGCCGTCGAGGCCGTCATTGAGGACGCCGGTCCGGGGGACACCGCCAAGAGTCTCGGCACTACCGAGCCCCGGCCGCGCGACTGAGACTGCAAGCCATGCTGACGGTCACTCTGATAACGCTTGCCGCCGCCACCATGCTGGCGCTCGCCGTGGCGGCCGGATCGATCCTCGGCTGGGCGAACCGAGCTTTCTATGTCGCGGTCGACGCCCGGGTGACCCGGATCCAAAGCGTGCTGCCCGGCGTCAACTGCAGCGGATGCGGATATGTTGGATGCGGAGAGTACGCCGAAGCGGTTGCGGCCGGCGACGCCGCAGTCAACCTGTGCGCCCCGGGCGGCGCCAGCTGTGCCCAGGCGGTGGCCGGCATCATGGGGGTCGATGTGGAACCGAGCTGGCCCTACCGCGCCATCGTCCACTGCGCGGCGCGCTTCGATCAGCGCCTGGGACGTAGCGAGTATCGCGGCGAGCTGAGCTGCTCGGCAGCCAATCTCGTGGCCGGCTATCAGGGTTGCACCTACGGTTGCCTCGGCCTGGAGGACTGCGTGCGATCCTGCGAGTTCGACGCTATCCACGTGATCGAGGGTCTGGCGGTCATCGACTACCGCAAGTGCACTGGCTGCGGCGCCTGCGTCGATGCCTGCCCTCGCCACATCATAAGCCGCGTGCCGTTCAAGGCGAGCCGAATCCTGGCCGTGGCCTGCTCCAATCAGGACTTCGGCAACGACGTCCGCGCCGTCTGTACGTTCGGCTGTATCGGCTGCAAAGCCTGCGAGCGCGTGAGCAGCTTGTTTGCCATGCAGGACAACCTGCCGGTCCTCGACTACGACTCCTACGAGCCCGACAGCGCTCCCCAAGCCGAGGAACTCGACAAGAGCATCGAGAAGTGCCCGATGGAATCGCTGCTTTGGGTGGGAGAACCGGCTCCGGAAGACATCTTGGCTACCGCCGACGAAGAGCTGCCGTTGCGCGCCGTGGCGGACTTCAAGACGACCGTCGACCAGGCCGAGTGGCGGGGCTGATCAGTCGATCCGCGAGACCGGAACGCCGGACCGATCCCCGAGAGCGGGAAAGCCCGACGAGGCCACGGCTCGAGGAGCGTCGCGCTTCCCGAAGAGCAGCAGAGCCTCGACATCTTCTTCGAGACTCTCGAGGCCCTCGGATCCCAGAACCGAGAGCGCCGTCGCCCAGGCGTCGGCAGTCGCCGCGTCGCTCGCGATCACGGTGGTCGACACGACGTCGTCCACCGGCACACCGGTTCTGGGATCGAGGATGTGACTGTAGCGCTCGCCCTCGATCTCGACGAAGCGGGCGTAGCCGCCGCTGGTACAGACCGCGCGGTCGACGATATTGATCGTGCCCGCAAGTTGGTCCGAGGACGGGTCGCGAATGCCGACCGGCCAGCCGGCGCCGGCCGGGGACCTGCCGAAAACGCGAAGATCGCCCCCCACCTCCACCATGCCGCCGGCCGCGCCCGCCCGGCGCAGAGCCGACACCGCCCGATCGATCGCGTATCCCTTGGCGATGCCATCGACGTCCAGTCGCAGCGTCGGACGCGACTTGATAGCTCCGCTCGGGGTGAGCTCGAGATCCTCCCAGCTCGAAGAATCTCGGAGAGCCTCGAGCTCGGCTCGATCCGGCAGTCGCCCCTGCTCCGCGGCGCGACGCCAGCCATCGATCAGCGGCCCGGCGGTGATGTCGAACGCGCCGAAGGTCGCGCGATGAAGTTCCCTGGCGCGCTGCAGCACTTCCAGAGCCTCTCGGGACAGCGGCACTGCTCGACTCGCCGAAGCTCGATTGAGTCCGGAGATCTCCGAGGCTTCCATCCAGGTGCTGAAGAGCCCCTCGAGTCGCCTCAACTCGTCCTCTGCGCTCTGCAGAGCCTCGGCTCCCCGATGGCCCTCGTCGCCCGGGAGCACCGCGATGATCGAGCAACTCGTGCCCATGATGCCTACCGGGTGGCTCTCGACGACAATCTGCCGCTCTTCGACTCGTTGCGTAGCCCACCACGCGACGGCCAAAAGCGCGGCACAAAGCCCGACCACAACGAGCCGGCGGTGGTGATTCGCCCCAGCCCCAGCCATCGTCCCGGAGACTACCCGATGGCTCGGGCCTTCACGCTATTGTCCGCGCCGTCGGTCGGGGCCGCGCAATGGCCGGCAGAGCCGGCTCGAGCCTCTCGCGCTCCGGCTCGAGCCACGGCGGCAGCTTGAGCCCGGTGCCGAGCTCAGCCGGATCCTCATCGCGAGTGAAGCCCGGTGGATCGGTAGCGAACTCGAACAGAACGCCTCCCGGCTCCCGGAAGTAGATCGACTTGAAGTACTGCCGGTCCAGCACCGCCGTGGGATGAAGGCCCGCACCCGCAAGTACCTCGCGCCAGGCTTCTTGAGA
The DNA here is from genome assembly GCA_024224155.1 of bacterium. Taxonomy (NCBI): domain Bacteria; species bacterium. The sequence goes on along the minus strand of JAAENP010000127.1, from coordinate 24,606 downwards.
CCTCTCGTCGGGCACTCGCCAGGCGACGTGGTGCACGGTGCCGGCGGCGATCGTCCCGAAGCCGGTTTCCGGCGTGTGAACTACATCGACTCGGTCACCGATATCGTCCCCGGTTTCGAACCGGAACCGGTTGCCGCTTTCACTCCCGGGCCGGAGTCCCATCGTCTCGGTCAGCAGCCCGGCGGTCGCGTCCAGATCCCGCACGGAGAGCGCGACACTGTGAAGACCGCGAATGGCGTGCTCCGGTGGAACCGGGCCTCCGCTCCATGGCTCACCACGGCCGCTTCCGGAGTTGGCAACCAGCTCCAGCTTCAGTCCGTCGGGATCGTAGAAGGCCAGCACCTCTTCGTCGAAACGGGCCTTCGGCTCCTCGGCGACCGCTCCGAGCTGCGCCAGTCGCTCTCTCCAGAAACCGAGCGACGCCCCGGGAATTTCGAACGAGGTCACGGTCGCCTGGCCGGAGCCGCGGCTCCCGCGCCGTGCCATCGGCCAGGGGAAGAACGTCAGAATGGTCCCGGGACGACCAAGTTCGTCGCCGTAGTAGAAATGGTAGGTCCCCGGATCATCGAAGTTGACGGTCTTCTTGACCAGGCGCAGCCCCAGAACGCCGGCATAGAAATCGACGTTCTGCTGGGGATCGGTAGCTATCGCCGTGACGTGATGAATTCCGGCAATCTGTTCGCTCATGTCGCGCTCCCGAGAGTGAGGTCTGAATGAAACGAGGCGGCCCGACCGGGGAAACCTCCGGTCGGGGCCGCCCTTGGATCAAGCCTGGGCGAGCATCGCCGCCAGCTGCTCCTCCGACGCCTTGGGCGACGTGTGGAACTGCTGCCCGAAGCCCTCCGCGAAGGCGTCCGGAAAAATGTCGGCTGTACCTGCCTCGAGACCGTCCAGGATCGCGTCGGCAACATCGCGCGGCGTCGCTTTGTCCATGTCGATCTCCTTGGACATATCGGTATCGACCGGGCCCGGATAGACGCCGTGCACGGCGGTGTTCTGCGCCGCGAGGAGAGCGCTCGCGGCCTGAGTCAGCGATTGAGCCGCGGCCTTGGAGGCGCTGTAGGTCGGATAGAAGGGAAAGTTGCTCAAACCCGCGATCGATGCCACGTTGACGATAGCCCCACCGCCGTTGGCTTCGAGAATCGGCGCGAAGCGCTGCAGGAGATGGAGAGGCGCAAAGTAGTTGACCTCCATCTCGGTGCGGGCGGCGTCCACGATGCCGTCCTCGGTCAACCCTCCTCCCACGGCGACGCCCGCGTTGTTGAAAAGGACCCGCACGTCACCGGCTCTCTCGGCGGCGGCTCGAACCTTCTCGGCGTCGGTGACGTCGAGCTCGAGCGGCACGACGCGGTCTCCGTAGCGCTCCGCCAGATCGGCGAGCGCGTCGGGCTTGCGAGCCGCGGCGTAGACCTTCTCCACGCCTCGGTCGAGCAGGGCCTCGGTGATGGCACGGCCGATGCCGCGGTTGGCACCGGTTACGAAAACCACGCTGTCTTTGATTGTGTTCTCGGTCACCTCCGACAAAACACCTCAGTTCTCGACCTCGAGCTCCGCGCCAATCAGGCGAAACAGGTCGCGCTTCAGACCGCGCAGAAACCCGGGATCATTCTTCATCTTCGCCAACATGACACTGCCTTCGACGAGAGCCAGAATCGAGTAGGCCGCGCCGGTGATGTCGAGCGGCGCAACGTCGTTTCCTTTGACGGCCTCGCGAAGCACGCTCTCGAAGGTCTCGACATTCCTGTCAAAAACGCGATCGAGCCGCTCGCGCAACGCCGGCTCCTGCGTGCTCATCTCGAGCCCCAGGTTGCCGATGGGACACCCGAGCACCTGGCCACAACTCTCGTGCAGCTCGGACTGAGTCTCGAATACGCCGTCCGCGTAGGCCGCCAAGCGCTCGAGAGGAGGCCCCTTCCCGTTCGTCAGTTGGTCCATGGCAGCCTCCGAGCCCACGGACAGCCTGTCGATCACGGCCGCGGCAAGCTCGACCTTCGAGGGGAAGAAGTGGTAGAAGCTGCCCTTCTTTACCCCAGCGGCCTCACAGAGACCGCTGACGCCGACGGCGGTATATCCGCGCTGATGCATGAGCTCGCTGCCGCTCTCGATCAGCCGTTCTCTGGCATCGCTGGTCCGGCCCATTTCGAGACTATACGACCGGTCAACTATCATGTCAAGTCTCACACAGAAGAACATACTCCCAATCCTCCGCCCCATGCCGCCCAAACGGGTGGCGATCCGGCGCCGCCCTCCCAGGTAAGATGGGCGGCGCCCGAGAAAGGCACAGCCGGCGAAAGCCGGCGTCGCAAAGCCACGGATCCTCGCCTCCTTCCCAACGGCGTCCGCTGGGAGGGATCCCAAGACCGCCGAGCTGCCGAAGGTCCTGGGGTTGGCCCCCAGAATCGCCGACACACGGGCCATCCCCGCTGCGAGGGAGGGTCATGAGAATCAGTAGCTACCTGGGCGTGCTCGCCGCCCTGTCGATCGCCACGGCGGCCGCTGGGCAGGATCAAGCCGAGCCGCTGCTCCAAGCCGCTCTTCGAGGCGACTCCGCAGAGGTCGTGAGCCTGGTGTCGCAGGGCATGCCGGTGGATTCGGTCGTGAGCGGAGGGTGGACGGCACTCATGGCGGCGGCCCAGGAAGGGCACCTCGACGTCGTAGAAGCCTTGCTTGACCGAGGCGCGCGCGCCAACGCGGCCAACCACGAGGGCATGACGGCATTGACTCTGGCGGCTCAGACCGGGCATTCGAAGTGCATCGAGCTGTTACTGGACCGCGGCGCCGCCATCGACGCGACCAATAGGACAGGAACCACGACTCTCATGAAGGCCGCCGGGCACGACCATGTCGACACGCTGAGGGTTTTGCTCGAGCGAGGAGCAGCGACCGAGGCCAGATCCTCTGACAGAGGAACGGCCCTCATGCTGGCCGCTCTCGAGGGCCATGTCGCCGGTGTCCATGTCCTGCTGGAGGCAGGAGCGAACGCCGACGCAGCGACGCCCGACGGCTGGACGCCGCTCATGCTGGCGGCCCAGAACGGACACGAAGGCACCGTGCGAGCGTTGCTCGACGGCGGCGCAAGAGCCAGTCTGCGCAGCGGCGATGGTGCCACCGCTGGAATGATCGCGGAGCACCGTGGTCACGGTCAGGTCGCCCGCCTGCTGAATGAGGCGGCCAACGGAGAGTAGAAGAAAACAAGCGGCCCAAAGGAGGTTCTCATGACGATGTCGACGGACGCGAGCGAACAGCCGAAGAAGCGTTGGGGGCGTCTCATCGCGCTGGGCTGCGGAGCGCTCGCCGCGCTCATCGCTGTTTTCGTGGCGATCGTCTTTCTCTTTGTCTGGCGCGCGACGGCGGGGCCGGAAGAGGTCATTCAGGGCTTCCTCGCGAGCGCGGGGGCGGGTGACTACGCGGCGGCGCACGAGCACTTTTGTGCGCCGCTCAAAGAGGAACAATCACTCGCGGACTTCACAGCCACGGTCGAGACCAACACGCAGCTCTTCCAGGTCAAGGACACTTCCTTCACGGAGCGCTCTATCGATCTTGCCGGTGCCGAGCTGGCCGGCACCGTAACGCTCGAAAGAGGCACCAAAGTGCCTGCCTCTTTCAAGCTGGTCAAAGAGAACGACGACTGGAAGCTCATCTCCTACAACATCGGCAGCTGAGCCCGGCTGAGCGGACTCCCGAGGAGATTCGATCGTGGAACTCTCATCCCTTCGCAGTCGTCTTGCTGATCCCGGGTCGAGATCAACGCTGCTGGCGGCGGCGGGCGGCGTGCTGCTTCTGCTCGTGGCTCTCGTGACCGCCGCCCAGGCCTGGTGGATCGCTTGGCCCGGACGCCTCTGGCTGACGCTGGGCGCAGCAGTAGCGGTCGCTGTCGCCGCTCTCCTCGCTCGTCGGCGGCCGCAGGCCCTGCTGTGGGTCGGTTTCGCCGTCCTCGGGCTTCTGGTGCTCGCCCCGGCTTATCTGTACGGAACCGACGGCGGCGGGCTGCGCATCGCGGGTTTGCACTTCGATGATCTGGTGGGAGGACTTTTCCTGGCCGCGGTCGGCTTGGCCGTGTGGTGGCTGACGAGCCTGGCAGTGCTGCCGTGGTGGAGCCGCGCGATTCTCATCGGCCTCGGGCTGCACGCCGCGATTCCCGTGGCCATGGGTCTCGCGGAGCGCATCCCCTTCGGCGAAGCCCTGGTCGGCCTGTGGACACTGCCCTACTGGCTGCAGGGAGCCTACTTCGGAGCGGCGATCCTGCTGCCCGGGGCCCTGGTCATGACGCTCCTCGGACTGTGGCAACGATCCCTGCGGCCGGCCGTTGCTGGCCGGCGAGGAGCCGTCTCGCTGGCCGTGGTGTTCTTCGCCACCAGCCTCGTCTGCGCCTTCGAGATGAACTCGCGAGGTCTCGTCAACGCTCTGAGCTTCCTGCCACACTTCCAATCATCAGCCCCTGCCACGGCTCCAACGACGCCATCGATCGAGTCGCTGGGATCGGTGTCGGCGTCCGCGGAGCACCGCGCCCTCACGACCTCATCGGCGCCGGAGACGCCTGTCCTCGCCGGAGTCGGCGACGCCGATGCCGGCTGGGAGGACATCTTCGCCCAGGTGCGCGACGACATCGGCTTCGAGCCGACGCGCAACTCGCTCCGCTCTCCCGACGGCGTGGTCCTCAACGGCCGCGGCAACTCCCTGGAACAGGCGCGATTGCTGAGGGCTCGTCTCACGGCGGCTGGCGAGAGAGTTCGCTACGCGCAGGGACACCTCGAACGGGCCCAGGCCTCGACGCTGATCGCCGCGACTCTTCCGGCCGCCGTGGAGCTCTCTCATCCGGAGACGGTTCCGATCTCGCACCCAACCGAAGACGCGAGACTATTGGAGCGTCTCGACCCCCATTACTGGGTCCAGCTCGAGCAGCGCGGCGAGTGGCTGGATCTCGATCCGAGCTTCGCCGGCGCTGAGCCCGGCGCGCGTTTTGCGCGGCTGGACCGCACCTGGGACCGGCTTCCCGCCGAGCATGAACCGACCGCAGCCCTGCGGGTCGACGTCGAGCGTTTGGGGAGGCCCGGTCACCGGGAGCCCGTGCTGACCTGGGAGGGACCGTTCGACGATCTGTCCAACGCCGCTGTCGGACTCGTGGTGATTGCCCGTATCGAATCCGATTCGGACGAAGCAGAGACAGAGCCCGAAACGAGTCTCGACGTTTTCGGGGCGCTCGGCGGACGGGCCGCGAAACCGCAAGGACGATCAGACACCAAGACCAGCGTTTACGAGGCTGCTCTGACCGTGGGCGACGCGAGCCTCGCTCAGGGCGCCTTCCGAGTCGCCGGCGGACCGCTAGACGCTGCAGGATCGGACGCGATCGAGCGGATCGATCTCCGCTTCGAGATCCGCTATCCGGATGGCCGCCGGGAGGAGGTCGTCCGGCCGCTCTTCGAGACGAACGACGCGAGCGAGCGGCCGCCTCTCTTTCAACGCCACTCGATCCTGCTCACCGCGAATCGCATCCCCGAAAGCTGGTTCCGCCAGCTTCTTGACGCGACCCTCGCCCGGCGAGACGCCGAGGCGGTGCGCGAGCGCCTGGATCGTCTCAAGAAGAGCCTGCGCGACGGCAAGGACGCGGCCGAGCTATACCAGGAAGCGGTTTCGCTCGAGCGCTCGCTCGGTCTCGAGTCGGGACACCTCGTGAATCTCGCCTTCGCATCGATCTCGGATCAACTCGCCGACGAAATGGGTCGCGAGCTCTCGGTCTTTGCCTACTACGACAAGCCCCGAATTCTGATCAGTACTTTCCAGGGCAGTGGCAACGAGCTCGAGGTCTTCCTCGACCTGCGCCAGGACAGCTGCGCGGCGATCTCGTACCCCGGCCAGGCGCTCCTCAGGCGCGAGAGCTTCCTCTACGGACGAGGGGTTTTGGAATCGATCCTGGAAGCCAAGATCGTCGAGCTCTTCACCGGCCAGCGGCCACTCAGCACCGCCGGGCTCATGCTGGACGCCGCCGCCCAAGAGGTACCGATCGTCATGTACTCGGATCTCGAGCGATCTCGAATCGGAGAGCTCGACCTGTCGCCTCGAGCCCGACAGAGGGTGCTGGCGGCGCTCGATCGCGGCAAGATCGTGGCGCTGCCGACACGCGGCATCGAGCATCGCGAGCGCCAGCGCTGGGGCTGGTGGGAAGTCGAGCCGACGACCCGCGAAGCCGTGGGCGTTCTCGACACCGGCCTTCATCAAGCGACGGTGCAGCGCACCCTGATCGAGAGCGAGGGCGCCCTCGACGAAGACATGGCCTGGGTGATCGGCGCGATCACCGGCGCCACCGACACTCATTGGGTACTGGCCGCTCTCATCCTCGAGTACGGAGAGCTCAACAAGGCGGCGCTCCAGGAGGCCAAGGCCTACCTGAAACAGATCGGTGAGTACCTGTGCTCGGACATCAAGGTCGGCAAGGTCTGGGAGACCGGGGTCACGGTGGCGGAAGTGAAAGCCGAGATCGAGGGCTGCTGGGAGGAGGGTTATTCACTGGGCGTCGGCGCCAGCGCCGGTGCCGAGATCACCATCCTCGATACGGGCTGGTGCAAGGGTTTCCAGAAGGGGTTCACATGTTCATCGATGACCATTCTCAACGCCTACCTGGCCGACGCCTGACATTGTCGCGCTCTTTCGCCGGGACTGGACTGCTCCTCCTCGTAATCGCCCTTGGTTTCTGCTCTTGTCAGCGGCGCGAGATTCCCTCGCCTCGGATCGGCGCAGCCGACACGGTCGAGACGAAGGAGACGAGCCACCAGCCGGCCGACCCGTCGGAGGCGCCGGACTCGTCAGACGCGGCCAACCGGGCGGTCCGCGTCGAGGTGGTCGCGGTCGAAGAGGCGAGCGCCTTCTCCGAGACCGAGACGCCGAAGGGCCGCGCGTTTCTGATCGTCGAGACGCGCTGGGAGAACGTCCATCCGCGTCAGATGGTTCCGAAGTCCAAGCTCGAGGGCAAGGCCGACCGGACGATGGGCGTCGGCGCGTTCGCCCGCGGCGGCGGCGGTGACGAAGAGCTTGTGGAGGTCGACGTCGCCTACAAGGTGCCGAAGTGGCTCGACCACGTCTATCTGCTGGCCGACGGCGTCGCCTATCCGCTTCACGAACGGAGTGAAGAGATTCCCGGCGGTGTCGCGCCGGCAGCGGCGCTCGAGATCTCCGGGCAGGGTGAGGTGGTCGCCGCCAGTCTGCTCTTCCTGGTGCCACAGGCGGCCGAGAACCTGGCCCTGCGACTCTTCGACTACAGCTACGGCCACGTCACGGTGCCGGTCCGAGGCAAGGAGCGCAAAGCCTTCGGAAAGGGCAAGCTCCCGCGAGGCGCGCTTGGCGAGGCAGCCACCGGCGAGCTAGAGCTGGCCACGGTCAGCGTCGACTTCGCGCAAGAGTACCGCGGCCAGGCCGCCCCGGCGGAGCGCCGCTGGGCGATTGCCGGCCTACTGGGCAAGAGCCTCTCGAGCGGCGGCGGAGTCGGCAACATCGTCGAGATCGATCCCCGAGGCTACCTCTGGCTGGCGACGGATGGAGGGTTCATCCACTATGCTGAGCCCCGGGAGGTGCTCCGCTTCACCCCGGAGATCTACCAACATCAGGAGGTCGCTTTTCTGCTGCCGGCTGGGGCGGAACGTCTCGCGCTGGGCGCGCGCGTGGGCAATCAGGTCGTATCGCTGTCACTGACCGATCGGGCCCCACGCGGGATGCCCGACCCTACGGCCCGCCACCTCGACGGTGGGATCATGGAAATCCAGCTGTTCGGAAGCCGTAGAGACGGAGAGCTCGTCATCCTCGATCTCTGCGTGCGACCACTGGCCGGGGCGCGGGGGCTCGAGATCCAGCCGGCGGCGCAGTTCCTGCTCCAGGCCGGCGCCTCCGAAGCCAGATTGGATGCTCGGGCAACCGCCGCGCTTCTCCATTCGCCACCCGAGCCCTTCGTGGTGCCGCCGGACACTCCGGTGCGTTTCGAGCTCGCGTACCGAACGCGCAACACCCCCGACGCGTTGCGCGTCCGTGGCTTCGAGAGTGAAGGGAGGATCGAGCTTTGAGTCTTCATCTAACCTCGGGTTTCGTCGTCCTCCTCGCGATGCTGCTCGGAGGAATCGGCTGCGGCCGCCGCGACGAGGCCGAATCACCTGTACCGAGCGACGCTGAGCCGGCCATCGTCGCGGCCGGCAGTGAGGCGAGCAACCTCGCCTTCTCGGAGCCCGAGGCCGCCTTCGAAGACTTGAGCGCGGCAGAAGCCGACCCGCTCGAGGTCGCCCCCTACGACTTCAATTCGGCGCCAGCCAAGGCGGAAGAAGCCGAGCCCAACGACGAGATCGAGCAAGCCGGTCCCCTGACTCGGGACGGCGAGCAGTGGGTGACGCGAGGTCGCCTCAGCGGTCGTGACTTCGACTGGTACGTCTTCACGGTCGAAGGCGAGCCGGAGCTCTGGTTGATCGAGGCGATCAGCTCGAACCTTCAGAGCCTGAAGTACCAGAACGCGGCCGGGGAGTCGAAAACCGCGACCCGTCACGAAGACACCTCGCGATGGACCCTTGCCAACCTCTTCCTGATGCCCGGCCGTCACTGGCTGCAACTCTGGAGCCGCGAGGGTGACGCCGAGTACACCCTGCGCGCGGTCCCCCTCGGCGCACCGTCCCGCTGGGCCGAGCGCGAGCCCAACGACGACCCCAGCCGCGCCCACCTGCTGCGCCTCGGGACTCCTCGCAGCGGGCTGCTCTTCGAGGAAGGTGACGAGGACTACTATCAGTTCTCGCTCAACGCGGCCGAGTACGTCGAGCTCGAAGTCGCTCCGCCGCCGGAGGTCAAGCCGCGCCTCACGGTTTGGGAGATGGGACTCACGCGAACCGAGCGCACGCTCCTCCTCTATCGCGGCCACGAGGCGGGCGGCAACCTGGTCTACCGGGCCTGGCTGCCGAGCGGCGACTACATCACCGAGGTCAAGGCCGAGGAGGGGCAAAGTGCCTCGCCGTATCGGTTGCGAGTCAATCGCCTGGATCCGTTCGACCTCCCCTGCGACCTCGAGCCCAACGACGAACCCCGGGATGCTCGCCCCCTACCCTCGAGCTTGAAGGTCACCGGAACCGTCGGCGAAACGAGGGACGAGGACTGGTACCGCCTGCCGCGGCTCGCAGAGGAGACGACCGTCCGGGCGGAGATACTGGAACAGCCGGACAATGTACGGCCGGACACCTTCCTGCGCCTCTACCGCGAGGGTGACGACTACCACTCGGATGTCTTCAAGTGGGATGAGGAGAACGCGGTCTTCGAGGGCACCCTTGATGCGGCAACACCCTGGATCGCGCGAATCTACGGCAAAGGGGCCTACGAGGTGCGCTTCGCCTTCGAGCCCGGCCCGCCACCCCGTCCGGCCGCCCGAGACCTGCCGCTCAGGCTGTCGCTACCCGCCGGACCCCATGTCTTCGCGGCGTTCTGGCATCAGGATCAACGGTCGCAACTGCCGGTCGGGCTGGTGAATGAGAGTGATCAGACTCTGCATCTCACCCTTGACGCCGCGAGCAGTCATCACGCCTGGAATGCACGGCTCGAGCCCACGGAGGTAGCTCTCGCGGCCGGAGAGCGGACCTCGGTCGACCTGACGCTCGCCGTGGCCGAAGATGCTTGGGCCGAGCGCCCGGTGCGGATCACGATTCGTGCCCGTGACGGAGCCGGCGCCCAGCGCACGGCATCGACCGAGGCCGTGGCCCGCTGCGGTGCACCCCCCATCGGAGGCCGTCCACCGTCGCCGCTACCGGCCGAGCTGCTCGGCGGCCTCAACGTCGCCTGGGCGGGGCTGGGTGCCCGACCGGTCGTAGCCGATGAGCGGGCCGCGGAGGATCAGGCCCCGCTGCACGACGGCGTGACCCCGAACGACGGCGCATGGTACACGCGCGAGACACCAGCCGCCGTCACCGTCGAGTTAGCAGGGACCGAGCCGCTGCCTGTCGCCGGTGTTGTGCTCAATCCGCGCGGCAGTTACCCCGTACGCAACCAGGCCAGGCGCTTCGAGCTCGCTCTCTCGCTCGATGGCAGAGAGTTTTCCCCCGTCCTCTCCGAAGAGCTGGGACCGGCGCCGAGGGAGCAGACCTTCGCGCTCGACCGGCCGCGGCCGGCGCGTTTTGCTCGTCTCCGGGTTCTATCCAACCACGAAGGCGCCGGCGGATACGCCGCGCTGGGGGAATGGAAGGTCATTGCACGGCCCGGGACCCACCCCGTCGGAGCCGAGCCCTTCAATCTGGCGGATCCTCGCAAGGGCGGTCACGTGGTCTGGTCGGATCCGCTCATGACTACCAGCATCATCCGACAGATTCTGACCGAAGAGGTCGAGCATCCGCACATGCGCCTCGATCCGCTCAATCCGAACCGTTGGATCGTGGGCTTCCACCACCAGCGGGCCGCCCAGATCTCGGCCCTGGAGTGGGTTCAGGCCGACGACTACTACGATTCGCCTCGCCTGAGCACCGTCCAGGTTTCCGTCAGTGCCAAGAGCCCGGTCGGACCTTGGTCGCCGTTGAGCACCTGGCAGCTCGACACCACGCCGGCCGCTACCTCTCGCCTGCAGCTTCCGGAGCCGATCTGGGCACGCTACGTGCGCTTCTCCACCACCGAACCGGCGGTCTCCGACACGTGGCAGCTGCCCGAGACTTTGCGCGTATTCGAGCGGCCTGCGGCCCCAGGCTACCTGTCGGCATTGGGAGAGTGGGGTCAGTACTCCCGGGCCGCCTACTACGAGACGACGACCGACTCCGGCCGGGCCGGGAACGCGGTCTCCGAGGCCGGCGACAACGACACCCGCGCCAACGCTCAGAGCCTCGAGCCTGGGCGTCGCCAGCGCGGCGATGTGCTGGTCGGTGAGGACGTCGACTGGTATCGGATCGAGGTGCCGAGCGGCCACAACCGTCTGGAGCTGTCGCTCGAGGGCGACCCGGCGCTGCGGGTCGTGGGCCGAATCGAGAACCAGGCGGGCGAAGAGGTCTCTCTCGAAGAGGTCTCCGAGACCCCGGCCGGAGGCTGGCGAGCCGATCTCGCCGTCGAGGGTGGGGACGCCTACTTCGTGCAGATCGTCGAGCCACCCCGCTCCATCGTTCTCGCCTGGGATAACAGCGGCAGCACGACTCCGTTCAAGCCCACGCTCTACCAGGCACTGCCGCGCTTCGTCGCCTCGGTTCAAAGTGAGCGCGAGTTCGTCAACTTGCTTCCCTTCCAGAGCGGCGGCGGGGACTTCCTGCTCGAGGAGTGGTCAGATCAAGCGTACGTTCTGCAGACCGCCCTCAACGACTACGATCGCAGGCACGGCTCGAGCGAAGCCGAGCTGGCGCTGCTGACCGCCACCAAGGGCCTCGCGAACCGGTCGGGGACCCGAGCGGTCGTGTTCCTGACCGACGCCGACACCCACAGCTACGACAAGACGGGCGAGCTTTGGCGGTTCCTCGAGGAGGTGAGGCCGCGAGTCTTCACGCTCGAGCTCCACCGCGGCAACGTCGTCTATCAACAGGACCTGATGCAGAGCTGGGCCGCAACCAACGACGGGCGCTACGACTTCTTCCGCACCAACGCCGATCTGGAAGTCGCGTTCGATCGCGCCTCGTGCCTACTGCGACGACCGGCCGGCTACCTGCTCGCCGCTACCACCCGCTTCGAGGAGCCTCCCGGTCCGGGGACGATCGAGATCACCGCTTCCGAGTCCGTCCTCGGCCGTCCGGCCGTCGAGCTGATCCTCGACGCCTCCGGCAGCATGCTGCAGCGCCTCGAGGGGCGCTCGAGAATCGACATCGCCCGGGACGTGCTGGTATCCCTGGTAGAAGAGACCCTGCCGCCGGAGACGCCGCTGGCGCTTCGCATCTTCGGCCACAAGACTCCGCGCGCCTGCCAGACCGATCTCGAGGTGCCCCTGTCACCCCTGCGACCGGCGAAGATCGTCCCCGTTATTCGCCGGACCGAGGCCAAGAACCGGGCCAAGACGCCGATCGGTGCTTCCCTCGAACTGGTTGCGGCGGACCTCGAAACCGCGGACGGCCCGAAGATCGTCATTCTGGTGACCGACGGCGAGGAAACCTGCGGCGGGGATCCTCAAGCCGCCATCCAGGGCCTCAAGGACAAGGGCTTCGATGTCCGCGTCAACATCGTGGGATTCGCCATCGAAGACGAGACGCTCAAAGACACCTTCAGCCGCTGGGCCACGCTGGGGGGCGGTCTCTACTTCAACGCCACCAGCGGCGAGGAGCTGGGGCAAGCGATGCGCCAGGCGCTCCAGCCCAAGTTCCAGGTTCTGGACGCGGGCGGCGAGGTGGTGGCCGCGGGAGTCACCCGCGGCGACCCGGTGGAAGTGCCGGCCGGTCTCTACTCCGTGCGGGTTCTGACGAGCCCGCCACGACTCTTCGACGACGTACGCGTCAAGGGTGAAGACAGTGTCGTTCTGAATCTCGACGCGCGAGACGAGAGCTAGAGGCCTCGAAAGTAAAGCTCGGAAGACACACCCAAAAGGAGGACACGATGAACTGGACCGACCTGCTGAGATCGCATATCCATCTGACCTACGCCGCGACCGAGGGTCTGCTCGACATGGTCGACGACGAGATGCTCGACTGGAAACCCGCGACCGGAGAGAACTGGATGACCACGGGGCAGCTGCTCACTCACCTCACCACCGCCTGCGGATTCTGTTTTCGGGGCTTCCTCACCAACGACTGGACACCGCCCGAAGGCTACGAGATACCGGAACCGGAGGGGGGCGAGACCCTGCTGCCGGCCGAGAAGCTGCCGAAGGCCGAGAGCGTGGCCAAGGTGAAAGAGCTGCTAGCCAGCGACAAGCGGCTGGCGCTTGCGACGATCGAGGAGGCGGGCGAGAAACGGCTCGCCGGTGACACCGTCAAGGCTCCATGGGAGGGCCAGGAGCGACTGATGGGCGAGCAGTTCCTGTTCATGATCCAACATCTTGCTCAGCACAAGGGGCAGCTCTTCTACTACCTGAAGCTCCAGGGCAAGCCGGTCAACACTTCGGACCTGTGGGGTATGTAGCCGCCCTGCGCGAAGCTCATCGGGTTCGCTCCATCACGGCACGTTCACCCGCGAGTCGTCCGGATCTTCCGACCCGTCGGGGCTCTCGACGACCTCGACCGGAAACGACTTGGCACCGCCGCCCGCGTGAAGCACTCTCTGGGGGAACGGAATCTCGATCCCTTCTCGATCGAACGCCTTCTTGATCCCGAGCTGGATCGTGTTCTTGAGCTCGACGAAATTCTCGCGTGTCGCCCAGACCGAAAACTGGAAGTCGATCGACGAATCGCCGAAGCCCTGAAAGAAAAGAACCGGCTTGGGCTCGTCCAGACAAAGGAGATTCCGATCGGCTACCTCCATCAGCACATCCCGGACACGCTCGAGATCCTCTCGATACGCCACTCCGATCTGCAGATCGACCCGACGGATGGGAAACTTGGTCAGCGTCGAAACTTCGCTCTTGATGACGCTCTCGTTGGGGATGCGGACGAACTTGTTGTCGAAAGTGCGGAGCTTCACCGACAAGAGGTCGATTGCCAGGACTTCGCCCGTCGTCCCACCGATCTCGATCACGTCGCCGATGGCGAAGGGTTTCTCCACGATCAAGAAAAGACCACTGACCAGGTTGGAGGCCGACGTCTGCGAAGCGAAGCCGGCAGCGACCGAAAGCACTCCAGCCGCACCCAAAAGAACACCGAGGTTGAAACCGAGCTCGTGAAGCGCCGCGACCGTGAACAGCGCCACGAGCCCGTAGGAAAGAAAGCGCCGGAGCAGAAGCGCCTGCTGGGGCTCGAGACGAGCCGACACCAGCCGCGCGACGAGCCGACTCACGAGTCGGGCGACAACGAGGCCTGCGAGAAAGAGGATGACGGCTCTCGAGGCGGTAAGAACCTTCTCGGAGTCCAGCAGGACGTTCCTCAGCTCTTCCATCATAGTCTCCTACTCGAACCCCAGCAGTGAGCCGAAGGCTTGGAAGAGATGCCCCTTCTGGGCGACCCGGCGAGGGGCGCCCAGCCTCATGGCTTCCATGGCCTCTTCGGGAGGACCCACCCTGACGTCGAGCTCGGCGATGTCGCCGCTTTCGGTGCGCAGCATGTGGACCTCCTCGGACCATACCGCCCCGGTCTCGACGCCGTAGATCGAAAGAAACGGAACCGGCAGGCTCAGGCGCTCGAAGACGAGAGGATCGGCCGCCCGGTTCTCGATGACGACGGGCGTCAGGAGCCTGTAATGGGCGCGCGGCATCTCCTCGGAATCCGTACGGGCGCTGGTCTTGAGCGAATACGACAGCTCTCCCTCGCGGCTGGTCGCTCCGAACCACGTGTCCGACAGGCGCTTGGTCGGCAGCTCCCGCAACGGCACCTGCGCGGCTCCGACCGCGACTTCGAGCCACATCGGGGAGCTCATGAAAATGCGTGCGGACTGGCCAGGCAAGACGCGCAGTGGCGTCTTGGGACGCGCGACCACCGCCCGATCCGCGGGCAACGGCCGCAGGAGCACCGCGCCGGTCGTTTCGCTGACCGCGAACCGCTCACTCTGGGCCCCGTCCTCGGGCAGCTCCGCGGCCCGCTGGCAGCTCCATTCCGAGGGTCCATCTTCCTCGGCCCAGGCATGCGCCAGCCTCCATTCCAGCTGACGCCGCTGCAGCCAAAGGCGCAGAGGACCGATCTCCCAAGCCACGGTTTCGTCGATCGCGAGCTCGTAGTCTCCCCACCAGGAGCGTGTCTGTGTTTCGCTCATACGTCTTGCAGCGGATCATATTCCCGCGGAGTCTCGGAGGCTAATCGCCCGGCGGGTTCATTCTCGAAGACAACGCTCGGGATCGCGAGTCCGACCTAGACCTTGAACCGGATGTGAAGAACGTCCCGGTCCTCGATGACGTGGTCGCGGCCCACCGTGTGCAGCAGGCCGTGGTCGTGCAGCGCCTGCTGGCTGCCCAAACGCAGCAGGTCCTCGAGCGCCATGACCTCCGCTCGGATGAAGCCCTTCTCCATGTCACTGTGGATCCTTCCGGCCGCCTCCGCTGCCGTGCCGCCGCGCCGTAGCTGCCACGCGCTCAGCTTCTCGTTGGCCACCGTGTAGAAGGTCAGCAGATCGAGCAGCCGGTAGCAGCCAGTGACGACCAAATTCAATGCCGTCTCCTCGAGACCCAGGCTCTCCAGAAAGTCGGCTTGCTCCTCCACCGGCAGCTCCGAGATCTCTTCTTCGATCTCCACCGAGACGGGCAGCACTTGCTCGACCCCCTTGGCGTTCTTGAGTGCGGTCGCCAACGGGCCTTCACCGGAAGGGTCGCTCTCGCCCGTGTTGGCCACGTACAGGCACGGCTTGTCGGTCAGAAAACGCGTGTCACCGAAAGCGCGGCGCTCTTCCTCGTGCAGATCCAGGTCGCGCACCGCCACGCCCCGGTCGAGTGCCTCGGCAACCTTGGTGAACACGGCCGACTCGTCCTTGCCCACGCCCTTGCCGAGGCGCACGCCCCTGCTCCACTTCTCCGCGGCGCGCTCCGCGATCTCGAGATCGGCCAGTAGAAACTCGGTCTCCACGATGCCCACGTCGCGGACGGGATCCGGCGTACCGGTCGCATGGGCAAGGTTCTCGTCCTCGAAGCAGCGCACCACGTGAAGGATCGCGTCAACCTCGCGGATGTGCCCGAGAAACTTGTTGCCCAGACCCTCTCCCCTGCTCGCTCCCTCGACCAAGCCGGCGATGTCGACGAAGCGGATCGTGGTCGGGACCATCTCCGTCGGCGACAAGAGCTGCTCGAGCTGCTTCAGACGCGGATCGGGTACGACGGCCACACCGATGTTGCGATCGATGGTGCAGAACGGGTAGTTCGAGGCTTCGGCGTGGGCGTCCGACAGAGCGTTCAGCAACGTCGACTTGCCGACATTGGGAAGACCGGCGATTCCAACCGAAAGTGCCATCGTTACTCCCGCAGCAGCATAGCCGAAGTAGAAAACGGAGTGGGGCCCAGGCCCCAGGAGAGTAGGATGGCTGCAGGTCGGGAAGAAGAGAGGAACCTCCAATGACGCAGCAGCAGGCCGACGAGATTCTGCGCGCCTGTCTCGCGGAGCTCGACGCCGACCGCGACCACGGGGCGAGCGAGCTTGGTCGAAGGGCACTGCGCGGACTGGGGCAATACGTCGCCGCCTGTGGTGACCTGGAGCCAGAGGCGCTGAGGCAAGCGGCCCGTCGCGCGGCCGAGCGGATCGCAGACGCGCGCCCGTCGATGGCGCCGATCGAGAACCTGGCCGCAAGGTGGACGGCAGAGGTGGAGTCGACGGCCGCGGCGCCGGCCGCCGAGCTGGCGTCGGGTCTGGTGCGCGCCGCCGACCGACTGATCGCGCTGTCACGCCTGGCCACGGACGGAGCCGCCGAGCAAGCGGCGGCCGAGATCGCGAGCGGAGCAACGATCCTCACCCACAGCCTGAGCTCTACGGTTGTGGCAACTTTTCGGCGGCTGGCGGATCGCGGCGTGCGGGCCATCGTCAGTGAGTCACGACCGCTGCTCGAAGGACACAGCACGGCGCGCCGACTCGAGCAAATGGGGATTCAGACCGAGCTCATCACCGACGCACAGATCGGATGGTCTGCCTCGCGCGCAGATCTAGCCCTGGTCGGCGCCGATACCGTTCTCGCCGACGGTTCGGTCGTCAACAAAGCCGGCACATATCTCTTGGCCCTCGCGATGCGCGCGGCGGGCGCGCCACTTTGGGTCTGTTTCGAGAGCTTCAAGAGAAGCCCGCGAACCGCGCAAGAAGTTGAGCTCGAGGAAATGCCTCCGAGCGAGCTGGGTGTCACCAAGCCCGGTCGGCTCTCTATTCGAAACGTCTATTTCGACATTACCCCGGCGCAACTCGTGACACGCTGGATCGACGAGGAAAGCGCGAGGATCAGCTGGTCCGCGGCGGCCGATTGAGCCACGCGGAAGGTGGCTGGCGGCCGACTCAGAGGCCCCGGCGCGTCGCCGGTCAGGCCCCGGCCCGCAGCGCCCGGAGGTGGCGGAAGCCCACCAGCCGTTCTTCGTCCTCGTCCCAGAGGTGCAGACGCGCACAACGCAGGCTGCCGAGCACGGTCAACCGGGTCACCCGCTGCAGCTCGGGCACTTGGCGGAAGCAGTCCTTGAGCCGGTAGTTGGGGATCCGGCTCGCCAAATGGTGGATGTGGTGAAAGCCGATGTTGCCCGTGAACCAATGGAGCAGCGCGGGCAGATCGTAGAAAGAGCTGCCTTCGATGGCCGCGCGATGGAACTCCCACTCCGGGTGCTCGCGCCAATACGTGTCCTCGAACTGGTGTTGGACGTAGAACAGCCAGACGCCCAAAGTCCCGGCGATCAGGGTGATCGGCACCTGCACGAGCAAGAAGCGCTCGAGCCCGATCAGCGCCCATGCCAGCCCGACTACCGCCGCCAGACCCGCGTTCGTCCACATCACGCTGGCCCACTCCCTCTCGGTTGTGCTCACCGAGCCGGGACGCGGCTTCTACTTCGAGGTGTTCCCCACCGGTCTGCCGCGTAATCTCCTCCGCGACCCGCGGGTCTCGATCCTCGGCGTCAACAGTGGTCGGCTGTTCTGGCTACGGGCGCTCCTCTTCGGACGGTTCCCCGCGCCGCCCGCTGTCCGGCTCGGCGGCCGCGTCGTCGGTGAGCCCCGGCAGGCCAGCGCCCGCGAACTGGCGATGTGGCAACACCGCGTCCGCCCGCTCCGTCGGCTGCGCGGCTACGGCCTTCTGTGGGGACGCCTCCGGCGGATCCGGGTCCGCGATCTGGAGATCGACCGCGCCGAGCCGGTCCGTCTGGGCTCCATGACCGAAGGGCATTGGAAAAGAACCGTCTGAAAGCAGGGCTGCGCGAAAGATGCTCAGTCGTAGTGCTTGATGTTCGGCCACAGCTCCGCCAGCGGGAGCCGGAGATCACGGCCGATCCAGACCGGGTTGCCATTCTCGTAGGGGATGCAAAGACCGCAGTCAATCGTGGCAGCGCGATCGAGCTGAGAGAAGAGGGGGCGAAGCTCTTCCTCACTGCCACCGACTACGAGCAAGACGCGGCCGTCGGCGTCGCCTGGGCCCCATAGCCAGTAACTGTTGTGGCCGCTCAGGACGGGCGCGAGTCCCTGCCTGCGGCCAAAGAGATCGATTGCGCCGGCAACCCCGTAGTCCGGGGCGAACACGCGCGCGATCGCCTGCTCTGCGGGCGGCAGGCCGCGGTGAACCGCGACGACCGTGTCGGTGATCTCTTCCCACCCATGCATGTCGGCGAAGAACTGTCCGAGTTGGCCAAGCTCCTTGCGCTCCTCGGTGGCAGGCTGCTGCCCCAGAGCCTCGGCGTGGCGAAGGTAGGCATCAACCGGAAGAACGGGAAGCGCCAGCGGCGCGACCACGGCTCCCAGTATGGCGAGTGCGATCAGCGCCGTCGGACGGAGCCAGGTCAGTCGTGGCCTGCTGAGCAGGCCGGCCGCCGCGACACCTCCCGCGGCAAACAACCAGGTGTAGGCGGGGGCCAGGTAGTTCGAACGGCTGCTGCCCGAGAGCATGAGAATCAGAAAGACGGCGACATAGACCCATCCCAGTATCCGGTAGCTCTTGCCCTTGCGGTGTAAGAACAGAAACAGCAGCCCCGCGAGCCACAGTGGCAGGGCGAACGGCAGCAACATGCCCACCTGCCCGAGGACAAAATCGAGCGGCGCGACCTCGGCCATCTTCTCGCCGGTGGCGTTCTTGATGAACTCCGCGGTGGGCCAGCCGTTGCGCATCTGCCAAAACACGTGGGGAGAAAACACAGCCGTGGCGATCGCGCCCGCCACCCATGGCCAGGGCGTCTTCAACCACCGGCGTTCCGGTGTAATGACCAGGCCGACCAGCAAACCGGCGCCGAGCCACAGAACGCTGATCTTGTTCAGAAGGGCGAGCCCCAGAACCAGCCCCAAGAGGCACCAGCGTCGGGGGTTGCCCTGCTGCACGATCCCGATCACGAGGTACCCTGCGAGAGCCCAGAAGAAGAGATCGAGAGCGTTCATCGAGTAGATGTGGTCGAGTGCCAGAAACACCGGCGCCACGAGTGCACCCGTCATAGCCAGCGCCACCGCCCAGCGGCCGCCGCCGAGCCGAGCCGCCATCGCCCCGACGAGCCCTACCGTGGCCGAGCCAGCCAGGGCCGGCACGAGACGCAGAGCCAGGAGGGAGTCCCCGAGGCCCTGGCGCACCAACCAGAGAACGAAAACCGAGAGCGGCGGGTGGTCGACGTAGCCGGCCGCCAGGTGTTCCGTGCAGGCCAGATAGTAAAGCTCATCGCGGAAATAGCCGTAGCCGGCATGCGTGAAGAGATGCAGCGCGAGTTTTGCGATCGTGAAAAGCGCAATGACGGGAATGAGCTCTCGGATCGAGGAGCGATCTTCAGTCATGAGGTAGCACGAGGGTTACACGAATCTCGAGAACGGGCCAGTCCCCGCATGCTGGCGTAGCCGGATGTTCTTGGCCGCAAGTGGGCTTCTTCAAGAACGCGACCGACCTCATTCACGAGCTATCGGGTGGCAAACAGCCTCGGGAAGAGATCTATATCAACGTCGTGCACACAGTAGATGGAGCCTGGAACCTCGACGGCCAGGCGTTGACCAACGAACAGCTCGGCGACGCAGTTTCGAAGGGCTAGAAGGCACAGGAAAACCCCGGCCCATGGTCGATATGCTCGACGACACGGAAGTGAAGAAGGTCGTCGCAGAAGCCCGCTACCCCCATGCGGATCCGTTCGACGCACATGTCGTCGTGGACGATCGGCTGGTCACCGGCCAGAACCCCGCATCCGCCGCTGGTGTGGCGGCAGCGATGATCCGGCTGCTGCGAGCTCCGACCCAAGGTCCACATGTTCGAGGGAGAGAGAGGCCATCCTGATGAGTGCGCCCCGGCAATTCCGTGAACGCTGGATCAACCTCCTCCACCGGGTGGCGACAGGTACCGCCAAGACTAGGGCACTTCTTACCCCGATCGGAGTGACGATCTTCGGCGCGTTCACCGCGTTGTTCGTGCTGGCCGCGTTTCTTGTTGACCGGCTGCTAGGACTCCCCGGTTTCTTGCCAGAGGGCGCAAGGCTTCCGTTGTCGATTCCGGTAATAACGGTGGGAGTCACCCTCACGGCTTGGTCGGTGCTTCACTTCTTGAGAGTCAAGGGAACGCCGGTACCCTTCAATCCGCCTCCGACAGTGGTCAAAACCGGACCCTATCGGTACGCCAGGAATCCAATGCTCACGGGTGTCTTCCTCTTTCTCTTCGGCCTGGGCTTTGGCGTCAATTCGGCTTCACTCGTGTGCCTCTTCACGCCACTGTACGTGCTGATCAACGTGTGGGAACTAAAGAAGATCGAGGAGCCCGAGCTCATGAAGAGGTTGGGTGATGAGTACATCGAGTATCTAAAGCGAACCCCGATGTTTATCCCGGCCTTCAGGCCTAGATCGAGGCCGAGGAGCTGAAGACAGGTCGAGTCACTGAACCAGAATTCGGTGTGCGAACCAGCGACTACCGCAGAGAGACCGCGATAGCGATCCGTCACGGGCTCTCCAGCTTAGTGTCCTCGGCCAGATAGACCTCGCTCATGCCGCCAGCACCGAGTTGGCCGGTGATCCGGTAGTGAGACAAGGTCTGGCCGAGCATGATTCAGCCCTCAGACGTAGTTCGAGACGCTCTTAGACTCTACACCCAGCGGGGCTCCTCGAACTCGCCCGGCTCCGAAAGGACCCGAGTTCTGGACGGACGTTGCAGGCCGAGGAGCTTTGCCATGCCCTGTTGGCCGAAGCACAGAGGTGTCGCTCTAGTGATTCTGCAACCGATTGCGTCCTTGCATGTCTGACGATAGATAGCGCAGCTCGCTCAGATTAGTTCCGAGCGCGAGATCGGTACGAAGACCGACCAGCGTGCGGCACAGTCGCGCCGTCGCCGCGTGGTCGCGTAGACGCTCGCCCAGCTTGCCCTCGAGATCGCTCGCCGCTTGCAGCGTGTCTTCCAGCGTCTCGAATCGGGAAAGCAGCTCGCCAGCGGTCTTCGGGCCGATGCCGGGGACGCCGTTGATGTTGTTGCCTCGGTCACCGGCAAGCGCCAGGAAGTCGCCGAGCTGCTCGGGACGAACGCCGAATTTCTCGATCACGTCCCGCACATCCAAGTCGGCACCTCTGAAATGGTCCCGCACCTGGACACCGTGTGGCAGCAGCCCCAGGAAAGTCTTGTCGGTCGACAGAATGATCGCCGAGGCGCCGGCCGCGACCGCTTTGCAGGCGATGGTGGCAATGACGTCGTCCGCTTCGAGTCGAGGCCTGCAAAGCGAAGCAACTCCGAGCTCGCGGAAGGCCTCGCGGTAGCCTTCGAGAGCGGCGCCGAGCGCATCGGGCATCGGGGCGTGTCCCGCTTTGTAGGCGGGATAGAGCTCGTGACGCCAGCTTCGTCCCTCGCCATCGAACACACAAACGGCGTGTGTCGGCGCACTCTCGCGCAGGCCGCGCCGTAGCGACTGCACGCTCGAAACTCGTGCGCCCTCTGACCGTTCCGGTCCGTCCTCACCAGGCTGGGCCGCGTAGACCCGCCGAATCAGGTTGAGGGCATCGACCAAAAGCAGAACGGGACGCCGCTGACCCTCGTCAGTCAAAGCTGCCGCCGAGCGAGTAGCTTCTCATGGACCACTAAAGGTACCTGACAAGCCATTCTAGATTGTCCGAGCTCACCCAGCGAGGCCCTGTACCCGGGGTCTTGTCTGCCACGTTGAGCACCACCTGGAGAAGGCCGATATCCAGCTCTACCGGTTGCGAGCCCCGAGCGTGGCCGCGATCTATTCCGCCGGAACGTAGATCTCGAGAAGCGTGCCTTCCACAGAGCCTCATCCAGCATGCATCTGATGATCACACCCGAACAGCCCATGACAGATCGGGATGACATCGTGAAAAACGTGCCACAACCCCCTCGCCACGGGTCCTCCGAGCAGACCCGTCGCGCCGATGATCAGGACTCGCTGCACCGACCTACTCCTTCGCCACTTCTTGTGTTTATTCTACTGATTTTACAGCGGTTACGCCCTGCAACTCGAGCGACAAGTTGAACGGAAAGCTCACCTTCGGAAGGACGTTCATCAGGCCTTCTATTTCCATGCCTTGGATCACACGGCACTCGGTAGACTCTATGGAGTCACGTACGGCCTCAACCATTGCATCGCATCCAAGGACCAATGCGCCGTCGAACTCGGCGGCACGTTCTGCAAGCTCCCTTCGACGCCTCGACGTCCACATGCAGGCCACGAATTGATGCGGCAGCTTGCTGTCGAATACGGCTGTCCTGATTCCTTCATCTTCAAGACGACGCTTCAGAGCCCCGACGAACGACTCATAAGCCTCGGTCCTCAAGAATCTCCGAAACAACTCAATATAGGGTTTCCTCTCCCTTACGGAGAGGCTGGCTGCCGGACAGAATCGGCAGGGCACGATCAGCACGGACTGAAGTCCGGCAACCTGCGGAAGAACGTCCGACTCTCTGAGATAGAACGGCATTTCTCAGTCCTCCTTGATCGGTTGTCCGTCTCCTCCATATGCAAGGACGAAACAGCCAGCCGAAGGGATACGCGCATGAACGCTAGATCCCTCAGCTCTTCGGCTCGCAGACCCTGACCCGCGGCTCGTCGCTCTCGAACGAGCAGCCCGCACCGAGAGCAGCTCGCAGCTTGCCTCGTGCCCGATGCAGCCGGATCTTCACTGTCGCCAGAGAGACGCCCAGCATCTCGGCGATCTCTGGATTCGTCAGACCCTGCACGTCGTGCAGCAGGATCACGGCCCGATACGACTCGGGAAGAGCCGCGATGTAGTCCTGCACGCAGGCGCTCATCTCCCTTTGCTCCATCACCTTGTCGAGCCGTGGCTCGGTGTCGAGGGCAATCTCGGCACCTCCCGCACCGGTCTCGCTGTCGTCTTCAGCAAGCGACTTGGGCCGGTGACGGTACGAGGCCTGTCGGAAGCGGTCGTAGGTGATGTTCGTGGCGATGCGGTACAGCCAGGGAATTAGCCGGGCCGGTTCTTCCAGCGTCGCCAGCTTGTCGTACGCCCGCAGCAGGGTCTCTTGAGTCAGATCCTCGGCCTCCACCCCGTTGCGCACGATCCCGAGAATGTAGCGGTAGATGGACTCTCGCTGAGGGGCGAGTTGGTCTGCTACCTCTGGAGCAGTGACCATCGGTCTCCTTTTGCGGGCTTTGTCCGCACCGCCGCGGCGGGGTGGTGCGCGACACGCCAACTCACCGTCGCACCAGGCACCTCGACTCACAACACCTGCGCGGCCGGCTCGAAATCCCACCCTTTGGGGTGGTCCAGAGCAGCTGATGCAACAAATGGCGTCGAGTCGCTTTGGCTCCCCGAACGGGGCCCGATTCGCTCTACGCCGGCGCCGTTTCGGCTCTGCGAACGGCCAACAGGGTGAAGTCGTCGGGCCGATCGGTATCGGCGAGGAAAGTCTCCATGTCGTCGCGGCAAGCCACCAATAGCTCGGCCAGGGGCAGCCGCTCGGCCGCGGCCAGGGCCGCCGCGGCGCGCCCGACGCCGTACTCTCCCCTTTCGGTCGCAGCTTCGGTCCAGCCGTCGGTATAGAACAGGAGTGTCTCGCCCGGTTCCAGGCGCAGCCGGCGGACGTCGTAGTCTGACTCCCCGAAGAGCCCCAGCGGCAGACCCGCACCCTCCACCGGCCGCACGCCGCGGCGATCGGCGACCAGCGGCCGAGGATGCCCGGCGTTGGCCATCTCGACCGTGCCATCGCCATGAAGCCGCGCCGCCACCAGGGTGGCGTAGTCCGCGGTATCAGTGGCCTGGCAGAACAGTCGGTTGGCGCGGGAAAGGATCTCGCCCAGCAAGCGCGGCGGCTCGGCCAGAGCCCGGAACATGGCGTGGAGATGCGACTGCAGCAGCGACGCGGAGACGCCCTTACCCACCACGTCGCCGAGCAGCAAATCGAGGGTGCTGGGTTCGCCTCGGTGGCCGAGCAGGTCGACATAGTCTCCCGAGACCGCACCCCTCGGCTCCCAGAGCCAGGCTACCTGCCAGCCGTCGTGACTGAGCTCGGAAGGCGGAAGAAGGGCACGCTGGACCCGTTGGGCGCCGGCCAGATCCTGCTCGAGGGCGCGGCGCTCCTCGGGCGAAAGGCACTCCAGACAGACGCTGAACGAAGGGTCCGCTTCGAGCAGGTCGTCCTCGATCGCGTCGTGGCACTGAGCGCACAGACCCCAATCGGGTGTTTCCAGTTGCGCGAGGGTGGCATCGACCCGACGCAACAGTTCCACCAGCCGTTCCTCGCCTTGAGCCGCCGCCACTGCTTCCAGCCGCTGTCGCCTTCCGAGCAGCTCATCACGCAGACGAGTCTGGACGGGTGTCACGCCGCCCCTCCCGGAGTCGCCTCGGCCTTCTTCAGAACCGAGATCTGTCCAGCGTGGTAGACGTTGTGCTGCAGCACGCCCAACAGCAGGCCGCGGACGGTGGGGTCGCAGCCGGCGACCGGATCTTCCAAGCGTGCGTCCTCGAGCTCGAGGACCGTCGCGTGAAGGCTCCGATGAGCCTCTTCCAGATCGGAGAGAACGGTCCGCCAGGCCTCTTCCGAGCC
>JAAENP010000126.1 GCA_024224155.1 bacterium | reverse complement strand
GTAGAGCGAACGGATCGGCTCGGCACGCACGGGAAAACGGATGAGGAACTTGCCCCTGGCGCGACTGTCCTCGTTCTCGTAGGCGGCGAAATCGCGAAACACTGCGGGTAGGTGAGCGCGCTGACGGATCGTCTCTTCGACTTCGAGAGGATCGTCGGGGCCGCTCGGGCGGTAGTCGCCGATGACTAAGTGAAGGGTTTTTTCCTCCAGCTGGCAGCGTTCACCCGCGGCCAGGCCCCGGGGCAAGAGCAACCGCTCGTCATCCACAGGGGCGACCCAGCGGTCGCGCACCAGGGACAATTCGATGTCTCGGTGTTTCGGGGTCGGCATTCCGCCACTGTTTTCGACCTCGATGGCAAAAACTCGGACGGTCTCCTGGGGTTCGTAGACGCAGTCTCGGTTGCCGCTCTCGTGGGCGAAATCGACCAGGCGGAGATCGTAACGGGAGTTGTAGGTCTGCACGCCGGTCTTGGACGCCACCTCGATGGCGAACGAACCCCGCGCACCTTCCTCGCCGGAATGGACCCTGGCCTGGCCGGCCCTTCCCGACCTGCCGGACGGGCCGCGCGACCCGCCCGAGTTGTAGCGATGTTTGGTGCGGGTCTGGGTCTTGCCCTCGGAATCGGT
>JAAENP010000125.1 GCA_024224155.1 bacterium | reverse complement strand
GGACATTGGCCAGGAATTATCATCGGATTCGAAGGCGACAACTTTGCCTGCTCCAAACGCACAGCTTGATGCAAGGCGAAGAGAGGCGCGTAAGTGAGATCGAGATTGAGACTCTCGCCGAACCATTGGCTGAAGCACACGGCTGGCGCCGGTGCTTAGCCTTGACGTTCGGCGTCTTGACGATATACCCATGGCAGGCGACTGACCACATTTGGACAATAAGCTATGGCGAACAAGAGGGCACAGGAACTTCCTCATGGAATTCGCATGAAAGGCGGAGTTGCCTTTGACCCGAAAGCGGATGGCATCGTCGCGATCGTCCACTCATGGGACAACGAACACTGCCTCGGCGAACCCGAAGAATGGCGATCCTCGAGGGTGTTTCCTACGGAGGGAAAAGCAATGCGCTTTTATAGGAAGGCGGTGCGCCCCAAGCTCAAGAAGGCGATGAGACAGGATGCTAGGATTCGGGGCATGGCGGTTCAGCACACCGAGCTCGAGCAATGAGCTGGAGCCACTGATGGAGGAAGTACCGCCGTGGGCGGCCGCGTTTCGCGAGTTCTGCGGCGAGTACCGGCTGCGCCGCTTTGCGGTTGCGTTGACCTCCAGCTATGACCGCGGAAAGCTGTTCTACTGGCAGGAGCAGCTGGTTGACAGCTTTGTCGAGAAGCACGGCTTGACGAAGCCGAGCCTCGACGATCTCCTTCGAGCTTGCTGGCCCAGCGTCGATCCTGAGGATCCTGACTGCGTCGCGCCGATCGAGTGATGGACCCGCGGCTCCCGTGACGCTCGACGTGCCGGCCTCGATCGGGACTCCGGTTTGAGCATTCTGACCGCCGAGGCCTGTTCGACGGCCCCCATTGTTCTTTTTGACCCTCTAGAACGGAGGTGGGGGATTAGAAGTAACGGGCGAGAGGCTATCGTCCGTTATTGGGGAATCCCCATTGTGCTTTTTGACCCTCTAGAACGAGCTTGGGGAATCCCCATTGTGCTTTTTGACCCTCTAGAACGAGGTTGGGGAATCCCCATTGTGCTTTTTGACCCTCTGGAACGAGCTTGGGGAATCCCCATTGTTCTTTTTGACCCTCTGAGACGGCTTTTGGGAGTC
Source organism: bacterium (assembly GCA_024224155.1). Taxonomy (NCBI): domain Bacteria; species bacterium. Next base: position 1,375 of record JAAENP010000125.1, on the reverse strand, counting down.
CCCAATAACGGACGAGAGGCTATCGTCCGTTATCTTCGACGCTCGAAATCCGCTCAGGAGGGTCTCGCCCGGCGAGCCGCACCTCTACGAGGAGTCACAGAATCTCCACATTCCGCCACGGTGACGCCCCACCCTGGAGGTACACTGAGAGGATCGACATTCGACGTCGCATCTGCCCCCCTTCGGGGGGACCCCACTCGGAGGACCTCGATATGCTGGGAAGCGCCACCTGCCGCGATCGGATCGCCACCACCGTCCTCGTCTTCGCCCTGCTCGCGTTCACCGCCTGCTCCCGCGACCAGGAACCGGCTCCCGAGCCGCCAACCGGCGAAATAGCCCAGGCCGGGCCGGAAGCCCCGCCGCCGTCGCTCAGCCCGGAAGAGCTGGCGCCGGTGATCCGCGAGGTCGCCGAGGCCGACGTCGGGCCGAGTAAGATCGTCATCGAGCTGGCCAAACCGGTGATCGAGAAGGGCAAGGTCGGCGAGGGCGCCGGCGACGGCACGGTGCTCGAGGTCGAGCCGCAGGTCGACGGCGAGCTGAAGTTCACCAGCCCGTCGACCCTGACCTTCGAGCCGTCTGAAGGCTTCGCTCCCGGCACTACCTACACGGTCGAGCTGACGTCGCTCGAGACCCCCGCCGGCGTGCTCACCGCACCTGCCGCGGGTCGTTGGGTGCGAGTGTTCACCACCCCGGCCTTCGACTTCGCCCGCTTCTCGCTGGCCAGCGTCGACTACGCGCGCAAGAAGGCCGAGGCCCACCTGGTGTTCTCCGGCCCGGTGACGGCGCGCGAAGTCGAGAAGCGCGCCCACCTGGTGGTCTCCGATCCGCAATCGGGCGACCGGCGTCGCCCCAGTGTCCGCTTTCGGCCCGGGCCGCAGCGCCATATGGTGCTCGCCCAGCTCTCGGGCAGCATGATCCGCGGCGGCGGCAGGCTCGAGCTGGCGCTCGACGAAGGTACCCCGAGCGCCATCGATCCGAAGCAGCGCGCCGTGCGGCGCACCGCGTCGATCGATCTGGCGATGGGACCGGTGGCGAAGATCGTCGACACCTACCGGGCCGAGGGCTCGAGCGGCTTCTACGTCCAGGTGATCTGCGACGACTCCGCCGGCGGAGACCGGCGCTACTATTGGGACCGGGTCAACCACGAGTACTACCAGGTCTCGAGCCGCTGCCAGCTCGACGAGGCCGACGCCGCCTTCGGCATCCACTTCGAGCCTCAGGTCGACTATTCGGTGACGCCTTCGGGCGGCGGCTTCCGCATCTTCGGCGACTTCGAGCGCGGCAGCTACCACATGCGCATCGAGGCCGGCGTCAAGACCGCCGACGGCGGCATGCTGCACCAGGCCTACGAGACCGATTTCACGGTGCCGGCGCG
>JAAENP010000124.1 GCA_024224155.1 bacterium | reverse complement strand
GAACCGAGGCTGGAGACGTGTGGAGCCGTCACCAAGACAGCTCGAGATAGCCGAGGAGGAGGCGATCCGCGTTCTCGTGGACGCGGACATTCCGGTCGTCACTGTCGGCGGCGGCGGGATTCCGGTGGTTCGAGAGCCGAATGGAGACCTAAAGGGAGTCGCCGCGGTCATCGACAAAGACCTCGCCTCCTGTCTGCTGGCCAAGAACCTCGGCGCCGAACTGTTTCTTCTGTCGACCGCTGTCGCGAAGGTCGCGATCAACTTCGGCAAGCCGGATCAGCAGGATCTGGACGAGATCACGATCGACGACGCCAAGCGGTACCTGGACGAGGGGCACTTCGCGCCGGGCAGCATGAAGCCCAAGATCGAGGCGGCGATTGACTTTCTCGAACACGGGGGCAAGAGAGTGATCATCACCAGACCCGAGCTCCTCGAAGAGGCCATCCAAGGAAAAACCGGCACCCACATCGTGGGCTGAAAGCAGGGCCGATCACATGTTCATGAGCGGATTCGAGTGCTTTGCCTGCGGCGGTAGCCAACCCGCCAACTTTGGCGGTTACGTCTGTCCCACCTGCGGTGGCAATCTCGACGTGACCTACGACTACAGCAGACTCCAGGCCACCCTTGACCCGAGACTGCCGTTCAGTGGAGTCCGACACGACATCTTCAAATACGCACCGCTCCTGCCGCTGGGCGATCTCTCGCTCGCACCTGCCCTGCGCGTCGGCGCCACCCCGCTGTACCAAGCGCAGCGCCTGGGGCGTCGGGTGGGGCTCGAGCATCTCTTTCTCAAAGACGAGGGTCTCAACCCGAGCGCTTCGTTCAAGGATCGCGCCAGTGCCGTTGCGATCACCCGCGCCCGCGAGCTAGGAGCGGCGGTGGTCGCCGGGGCGAGCACCGGCAACGCCGGCAGCTCGATGGCCTGCATGGCGGCGAGCGTCGGCGTGCCGTGTGTGGTTTTCGTTCCCGAGCAAGCGCCGGCCGCAAAGATCGCCCAACTGCTCGTTTTCGGGGCTCGAGTGCTGGCCGTCCGAGGCACCTACGACGACGCCTTCGACCTGTGCTTCGAGGTGTGCAATCAGCGTGGCTGGTTCAACCGCAACACCGGCTACAACCCCTACACGCGCGAGGGCAAGAAGACCTGCTCCTTCGAGCTCTGTGAACAGCTTGGCTGGACGGCTCCCGACACGGTGGTCGTGCCGGTCGGCGACGGCAACATCATCAGCGGAGTCTGGAAGGGTTTCAGAGATCTGCGGGCTGTCGGCCTGATCGATCGTCTGCCCCGACTCGTCTGTGCGCAGTCGGAGGGCAGCGCCGCCATCAGCAACACCGTCCACACCCTCCAAGCGGAGCCCACCGAATCCGGCTCGATCGACTGGAGCCGGGTCGAGGTCGAGGCGGTGGAGGCCACCACGGTCGCCGACTCGATCTCGGTGGATCTACCGCGCGACGGCCTCGCGGCCGCCCGAGCGGTCATCGAATCCGGTGGCGAAGCGGTGACGGTTCCCGACGACGAGATCCTCGCCGCGGTCACCGAGATCGCGCGACTGGCCGGCGTCTTCGTCGAGCCCTCGTGCGCGACGGTCTGGGCGGCTCTCAAAAAGATGGCGGCCACCGCCGACCTCGGCAGCAGTGAGCGGGTCGTCTGTCTTCTCACCGGCAGTGGCTTGAAGGACATTGCCTCGGCGCGCCGCGTCGCCGGCGAACCCGAAGTGATCGAGCCAACTGTAGAATCCGCCGAAGCAGCTCTCGGTCTATAAGGAGAGTGTCGAAATGAACAACAACTTCCACGAGATCGCCAAGGCGTCCGAGGACGACCTGGTCGAGTTCCTGCGTGACATCGTCGCTATCCCATCGCTCAGCAGTGACGAAGAGCGGGTTGTCCACCGCATCGAGCGCGAGATGAACCAGCTCGAGTTCGACGAGGTCCGGGGCGACCCGATGGGTAACCTCATTGGACGCGTCGGCTCGGGGCCGCGCTCGATCGCTCTCGACGGCCACGTCGACACCGTCGACGTCAGCCAGCCGGCTCTCTGGGAGACAGACCCGTTCGACCCGGTGGTGAAGGACGGCGCGATCTTCGGCAAAGGCACCACCGACATGAAAGGCGGTGTCGCTTCATCCGTCTACGCGGCTGCTCTGCTAAAGAAGAACGGGCTGATACCCGCCGATCTGTCGCTCTACGTGACTGCCACAGTCCAGGAAGAAGATTGTGACGGCCTCTGCTGGCAATATCTGGTCAACGAAGACCAACTCCGGCCCGACGTTGTTGTCATCACCGAACCGACCAGTCTCGCCATCTACCGCGGCCAGCGCGGTCGAATGGAGATCGAGATTTCGACAGAGGGCATCTCTTGTCACGGCTCGGCGCCGGCTCGCGGTATCAACGCCGTCTACAAGATGGCCGACATCATCGAGGACATCGAACGGCTCGACGGGATGCTCAAGCCGCACGAGCCGCTCGGCAAGGGCTCGGTCACCATCAGCCAGATCCGCTCGACCTCACCCAGCCTGTGCGCGGTAGCCGACGGCTGCACGATCCACCTGGATCGGCGCCTGACGACCGGTGAAACAGAGGAAACCGTGATCGAGGAGCTCAACTCCCTGCCGTCGGTGCAGAAGAAGCAAGCCAAGGTCACGGTTCTCGAGTACGACACACCGAGCTACACCGGCCTCTCCTACCCAACCAAGAAGTACTTTCCCTCCTGGCAAACGGAGCTGACTCACCCGGCCATGGAGGCGGCGATTCGAGGGCACCGAAGCGCCTTCGGCAGCGACGCGCATCTCGGCTATTGGGTGTTCAGCACGAACGGCGTCGCCACCGCCGGCCTCGCCGATATTCCGACGGTCGGCTTCGGCCCCGGCCATGAGAAGTGGGCCCACGCGCCCAACGAGAGAGTCGAGATCGAGCATCTCGTGCGCGCCGCCGCCTTCTACATGAGCTTCGCCGTCGAGTACTGCGAGCGTCCGTAGCGCTCCGGACCTACTCGTCGTAGCCGGGATGGGTGACCCTGGTCACCGCCGGCAAGGCACCCTCCGGCGCCGCCCACGGCAGATGGGGCATCGATTGCGACAGGCCCTGGAGCACGACGTACATGGTCGCGCACGGCTCCAGTGACAGCTCGCCATCGTCTCCGGCTCCGAGCCCCGCCTCGACCTCGAGTAGCGAGAGGTCCGGCGCCGTCAGACGCGCCGACAGAGCCGGCGAGGTGTAACGAAGGTCGCCATTCACCTCCAACCGGTGGGTCTCGCCGCTCCAGCGTGCCTCGATCACCGCCGCCTCAGGAGTCTCCGGATCTCGGATGAGCATGAAGGCGTTGTCCTCTTGTGCCCCGAAGTCCGCTCGGTCGAGGTAGAGCCTCGGCTTGTCGCGGTAGGGCTCCCCGGAGGTCGGACAGAACGTCGTGCAGTTGCCGCACTCGTTGCAGAAGTCGGTCAAGACCGCGATCTGATGGCGTTGGTCCGCCTTGAACTCGCGTGGCTCGCCGGCAACGACCTCGCCAGCCGCGACGCTGAGTGCCGGCAGGCTGGCGGTAAACGGACTCGACTCGTAGGTCATCAGCGCCATGTTCGGGCAGACCCCGACGCACAGGCTGCAGATGTTGTGGCAATCGAGACAGCGGCTCGCCTCGGCCATGGCCTCTTCCCGAGTGTAGGTCTTGATCGGCTCGTTGAAGTTCATCCGATCATCGAGCGAGGTGTGTGTCAGCGGCACGCGCCAATCGCGGTGGGCTCGGCGCAGCAGAAGCTCGTGCAGATCGAAGTCCTCGGCGTGACCGTTGCCGTTCGCGCCACCGGCAGCGCCAGCCTCTTCCCGCGCGATGATGGCGGCGGCCACTCGCTTGCCGTCCGCCGCGGCCTTGACGATCGACGAGGGGCCGTCGGCGGCCACGTCGCCACCGGCATAGACACCCGAGACGGTGGACTCGTGGGTCTCCGGGTTCACTCGGATGTAGCCCCAGTCGTTCAGGTCCGGCACCTCGTCGCCGAAGAAATCCAGAATCGCATGCTGGCTGATGGCGAGGATCAGCGTGTCGAGGGGAATCTCGTATTCGGTACCTTCGATCTCGTGCGGAATCTTCCGGCCGCTCCGGTCCCGGTCGCCACGGTACTCCATCTTCGTGCACACCAACCCCACGAGCTTGCCGTCCTCGATGTGGAGCGCGTGGGGCTTCGCCAGCTCGACAATGTCGATGCCCTCTTCGATTGCGCCACGAATCTCCTCCCGATCGGCGGGCATCTGGTCGATCGTGCGCCGGTAGATGAGTGATACGTCGGAACCAAGCCGATAGGCCGAGCGCACGCAGTCCATCGCCGTATCGCCGGCGCCGATGACACCAACTCTCTTGCCGATCGGAACGGGATTCTGCTCCCGAACGCTGCGCAGAAAGCGCAGCGCGTCCATAACGCCCTCGGAGTCCTCACCGGGCAGGTTCAACCTCTTGGCCAGCTGGGCGCCAACCGCCACGAAGACGTAGCCGAACCCCTCGGCCCGGAGCTGCGCCATGGTGAAATCCCCGCCGGCCTTGACGCCATAGCGAATCTCCACGCCCAGCTCCTCGAGAATCTTGACGTCCTGGTCGATCTCCGCCTGGGGCAGGCGGTACTGGGGGATCGCCCCGCCGACCATGCCGCCGGCGTACGGGTACATCTCGAAGATGGTCACGTCGAAACCGGCGTAGGCCAGATTCTGAGCCGCCGAAAGGCCGGCGGGACCGCCACCGATGATCCCCACCTTGGTCTCACCCACCGGCGAGCGATCAAAGACTTTCGGGGAAGCTTCGTGCTCCATGATGAAACGCTTGATGTCGCGGATCGCCAGCGGCTCGTCGTAGTGAGTGCGGATGCAAGTGTTCTCGCACAAGTGGTCGCAAACCCGACCCAGGATGGCCGGCAGCGGGTTGTCCTCCCGGGTGATCGCGACCGCGCCGGCAAAGTCTCCGGTCCGGACCGCATTCATGTACTGCGGCACTTTCTGGTCGACCGGACACTCTTCGACACACGGCGCCTCGATGCAGTCGAACAAACCCAGGGGCCGAGGGGTCTTGGACCGGTCGGTGCGGAACGAGTCCTTCTTGCTGCGCCATTCGGTCCTCGCCTGGGCCGCGTACTGGCGCAGGTTGATCCGACCGAGAGTCCTCGCGGCCGAGCCAACGAGAATCGCGGTCTGCTCTTCGTCAAAGCCGCTCTCGGCGGCCCAGGCGCTCAGGACGTCGGTCACCCGCTCTCCATCGGACGGCCCGGCGCGCCAGTCGGCCAAGCGCCCGGCCAGAGGTTCGCACGCCTCGGTGCCCAGCTCCAGGTCCGAATCCCGAGCCGCATCGCCGAGAATCGACGCGAAGTCTCCGAACTCCGCCTGGGAGATTCCGGTTTTGCAGACGAAATCGGTGAGATCCAGCGCTCCGGCTTCGTCCATGGCGGCGTTCAAAGTCTCGAAATACTGCAGCATCCGCAGATAACCACCGGACTTGAGGAGATCGGAACAGACCGTGATGCTGGTGACCCCGGAGCGCAGAAGGTCCGCGACATTGAAGCAATCCGCTCCGCCGGCGAACGAGATCAGCAGATCCCCCCGAAACTCCTCGGCGAGCGTTTGAGCCAGATTCGTGGTTGCCGCATGGAGCGCGCGCCCCGACAGATACATCATGTCGTCGTCCGGAAAAACGTCACGAAAGTTCTTGACCTCGAGGGTGTTGGTGAGCTTCACGCCGAACACGAGCCCTTTTTCCTTGGCAAGCCGGCGCAGGTTGTGAAGCATCGGAACCGCGTCCTCGTACTTGAGATCGTGCCCGAAGGCCTCGTCGGGAATCTCGACATCACCGAAGCCGAGCTCTTCGTTGATGATCCTGCGCACCTTCTCCGGACCGAGCAGGGTCGGATTGCATTTGACGCTGGTGTGCAGCTCACGCTCGTCCAGTAGGTAGGTACAGATCTTCTCGATCTCGTCCGGCGGACAGCCGTGCATGGTGGACAGGGTGATGGTGTCCGAGATGGTGTCGGGAATCTCGATCTCTCTCACCTCGGGGCACCACTCGGCGACGATGTCGACGTAGGCCTGCTTGTAGGCCGAGCAGTCCGCCATCGCCTCGAAGTACCACTGCACGTTCGGCTTGAGGATCCCCTCCATGTTGTAGCCGACACTCATGTTGAAGATCATTCCCGGGCGATCGCCGGGGAAGCCGAACTTCCGATGAAGAGCGTGAATCAGCACCCAGGCGCGTAGGTACTCGTCGAAGGACTCGTAGACCTTGAGCTCCTGCGACCACTCGACGTTGTAGCCCTCGTCCTGGATGTCGATGCAAGGCTTGTTCACATCGAGCTCGTCGAGCGTCTGTACGGTCTTCAGCTCCAGGAACCGAGATCCGCAGAGCCAGGAAACCACGATGTTTTGAGCCATCTGGGACTGGGGCCCGGCGGCGACCCCGAACGGCGTCTCCAATCCGACGCCGTACTTGCTCAGCTTGAATCGATCCGCTTGGCTGGGAACAAAGATCGCCGATCGGGGCACGCCGAATAGCGAGTCCTTCTCCTCGAGCTCCGTGAAAGCCCACGCCGTCAACTGCTCCATCGAGATCGGGTGAAAGCGGTCCGACATGTCTAGAACTCCCTTCTGCGCATTGGAGACGGCGAACGAGGCGTCCCACGGCTTCAACCCCGTCGGCCTTTCCGCCTGGCACCTGCCTCCAGCTCATAGTCGCGCGTGCAGGCGCTTGGCCTGCTCCGCAGCCTTGGCCCTTACCTCTCCCGCGTCAACGCGCGTCGGCTTGCCCTCGGCGAAAACCACTTCTCCGTCCATGACGATCTCGAGTGGTCTCACCCCCGGGGTGAAAGCCAGGTGCCAGGCATCCATGGGATCGTAGGACCAGGTCACGACGTCCTCTCGGGCCTCGGGCACCAGCTCCCAGCCGTTCTCGAGCCAGCCCCAGGCCGTCTCGGGCGTGGCCAGAACGTCGACCTCACGGTGCTTGACGTAGGCGAGCCGGAACTCCTCGATCATATTGCCACCAATGCCGTCGGAGCCCAGCACCACCGGGTTGTCGAATCGAAAGGGCCGAGCGTAGCCGACGGCGTTGTTCATGTTGGATCTGGTGTTGTGCTGAATCGTACCCTTGAGGCCGTGGTCGTCCGGAATGTGGATGCAGTGGGCGAGAAGCCAGTCGTCATCGGTCAAGCCGGCCAGGCGCTCGGGCGCGCTGACGTCGCCCAGACCCTCGGCGACGTGAATGTGGGCGCCGACGCCCAGATCGGAAGCCAGCGCGGCCGCCGACGCAAGCGTCTCATCGCTGCACGTGAACGCCGCATGGATGCCGACCAGCCCCTTACCCCCGCCTCGCAGAAAGCGCTCGTTCTCCTCCAGGCCGCGCCGAGCTCCGTCGGGCCCGTGGCGGTCGGTCACGCCGTAGGCACAGACGACTCGCACACCGACCTCGGCGCAGGCTTCGGCGATCGTCGACAGCGACCCCTCGATGGCGTTCGGCGACTCGTGGTGGTCCACGATTGCCGTGGTGCCCGCCTCGAGCGCTTCGAGCGCGCCGAGCATCGCCGACCAGCGGATCATCTCCGGATCCAGCGCCGCGTCCAGCCGCCACCAGATCTGCTCAAGGATCTCCTGGAAGCTCGTTGGCGTCTTCGGAGGTGCCGGCATGCCGCGCGCCAGAGACGAGTACAGGTGATGGTGGGCACAGACGAGGCCCGGAGTCGTGTTATCCATGCTCGACCTCCGTCGGGCTGTCGCTCGCGACCGCGAGCGCAGCAAACGTATTGGCTTCCTGCGTCAACGCCAAGTAGCTTAGCAGGCGGATGAAGCTATAATCTCCGGGCACGTGAGCACTATCGAGCGGTTCTTCGGGCTCCGATCTCAGGGCACGACAATTGGCACCGAGGTGCGCGCCGGCGTGGTGACTTTTCTCACCATGTCGTACATCCTCTTCGTCAATCCTCAGATCCTCTCGCAGGCCGGGCTCCCGGCAAGCGACGTCGCCGTCGCGACGGCGCTGGCGGCAGCGGTCGCCACGCTGGTCATGGGCCTTTATGCCAACTATCCCTTCGCCCTGGCGCCCGGGATGGGCTTGAACGCGTACTTCACCTTCGGCGTCGTGGGTACCCTGGGCGTTCCCTGGCCGGTGGCCCTGGCGGCCGTCTTCGTGGAGGGGCTCCTCTTTCTGGCGCTCGCCGCCACCGGCGTGCGGACGGCCCTGCTGCGGGCGATTCCCACGTCGATCAAGATCGCCACGATGAGCGGCATTGGGCTCTTCCTGGCGATCATCGGCTTCGAAAACGCCGGTCTGGTGGTCGATCATCCGGCGACGTTGGTGACCCTGGGCGACGTTCGCAGTCCGACCGTCCTGCTCGCGCTGGCCGGACTGGTCGTGATGACCGTTCTGCTCGCCGGCCGAGTCAAAGGGGCGATCCTCATCGGCATCCTCGGAGTGACCGTGGTGTGCTGGTTCTCGGGTCTCAGTCCACGGCCCGAACAGCTGTTTAGCCTGCCCCACCTTCCGGAGGAGACTTTCCTAGCGCTCGACTTCAGCGGCCTGCTGACCGGCAAGCTCATTCTGGTCGTTCTCGCCTTTCTGTTCGTGGATATCTTCGACACGGCCGGCACCTTGATCGGTGTCGGCAGGCTGGCCGGCTTCGTGGACGAAGACGGCGAATTGCCTCGAGCCAACCGGGCCTTCGCTGCGGACGCCATTGGCACCGCGGTCGGAGCCGCCGTGGGAACCAGCACCGTGACCAGCTACGTCGAATCGGCCACCGGCGTCGAAGAAGGGGGCAGAACGGGTCTGACCTCCGTCGTCGTGGGCGGCCTCTTTCTGCTCTCGCTGTTTCTGACGCCGCTCTTCACGGCGGTGCCCGCCATCGCCACGGCGCCGGCCCTGATCGTGGTCGGGGCGCTCATGATGCAGGGCGCCCGCGACCTCGACTGGTCCAGGATCGACGAAGCCGTGCCGGCCTTCCTCACCGCGGCGACCATGCCGTTTACCTATTCGATCGCCAACGGCATCAGCCTGGGCATCGTCTCGTACGTCCTGATCAAAGTGCTGCGGGGTCGCTTCAAGGAAGTTCACCCGATCCTGTATGTGCTGGCGGCACTCCTGGCCGGCTTCTACGCGGTTCGAACGGGCGGCTAAGGAAACCGCACCTTTCCTTGCGGAACTCAGCCCAGGCAAGTTGACCTACGACCTGATCATCCGCAATGCCCGCCTTCGCCGGCGCGAGGCGGCCGTAGACATCGGCATCGCCGACGGCGTGGTCAAGAAGATTGCCGGGAAGATCACCACTCGCGGCCGCAAGGTGATTCGCGCAGACGGCAACCTGGTCACGGAGTCGTTCGCCAATCCCCATCTTCATCTCGACAAGGTCTACACCCTGGGGATGCTCGACTCGCGCTCGATCGAGTCCTATCACGGCGGTGAAATGGGTGCCGCGATGACCGCCATCGAGCAAGCGGCTCGAGTCAAGGAGAAGTACGATCAGCGTTGGATCCTGGGCAACGTTCGCAAGGCCTTACGGCTGGCCGCCCGATTCGGCAACACCCACATCCGGGCTTTCGCCGACATCGACTCGAAGGCCCGGCTGATCGGCGTCAAGGCCCTTTTGAAGGCCCGGGAGGAGTTCAAGGGGGTCGTGGACGTTCAGGTGGTGGCGTTTCCGCAGGACGGCGTCGTGCGCGAGCCGGGGACCGCGGATCTGGTGCGCGAGGCCATGGATCTGGGCGCCGACGTCGTTGGCGGGATCCCATGGATCGAGTACACCGCCGAGGACGAGCAGAAACACATCGACGAGATGTTCGAGATCGCCAGGACCTACGACGCCGACGTTTCGATGTTAGTCGACGATGCCGGAGACCCGGGTTTGAGGACTCTAGAGAAGATGGCGGTGAGAGCTATCCAGGACGGCTGGACGGGACGTTGCCTGGCGCACCATGCGCGGGCCATGAGCATGTACCCCGAGCCCTACTTCAGGAAGATCAGCGCATTGCTGAACAAGGCCGGCATGGGAGTGGTCACCGATCCCCATACCGGGCCACTTCACGCGCGTGCCAAGGAGCTCATCGCCCAGAATGTGCTCGTAGCCCTGGGGCAGGACGATATCGCCGACGCCTACTATCCGTTCGGTCGCAATAACATGCTCGAGGTGGGATTCCTCGCTGTTCACATGCTCTGGATGACGACCTTTCCGCAGATGGAGAAGATCTACGACATGATCACCGTCGACGCGGCGCGAGCGATGAACGTCGAGAGCTTCGTGCTCGAGACCGGTGCGCCGGCCCACTGCGTGGTGTTGAACGCGGGCTCTGTCTACGAAGCCCTGTGGCACCACGAACAACCAAGGTACGTGATCAGCCATGGCCGGCTGATCGACCCAGCCGCCCTTCCAGGCCAGGGAAGCAGAACACACTGACCCTCGAGATTGCCATCGTCTTCGGGATTCTCGCCGCCGCGATCATCCTGTTCGTCAGCGAGCTGATACGCGTCGATCTGGTGGCTCTCCTGGTTCTCATCGCCCTCGCCCTGACCGGGCTCATCTCGCCCAAGGAGGCGGTCTCCGGCTTCAGCAATCCGGCGGTGATCACCGTCTGGGCCGTGTTCATTCTGAGCGGAGGGCTGTCGCGGACCGGTGTCGCCGGGATTCTCGGTCGCCAGGTGCTCCGCCTCGCGGGCAACAGCGAAGCACGCCTGATCATGGTCATCATGCTGACCTCGGCTACCCTCTCGGCGTTCATGAACAACGTCGGCGTGGCGGCGCTCTTGCTGCCGGTGGTCATGGACATCTCGCGACAGACACACCGTCCGCCTTCGAAGCTGCTCATCCCGCTCGCCTTCAGCTCGCTGCTCGGCGGCCTGATGACCCTGATCGGCACGCCCCCGAACATTCTGGTCAGCGCGGCACTCGGCGAGCACGGCCTCGAGCCCTTCAGCATGTTCGACTTCACTCCCGTCGGAGCCCTGGTGGTGGTGGCCGGGATTGCCTATATGGCTCTGATCGGCCGTCGCATTTTGCCGTCGCGTAATCCGGCGCGGGAGATGACCGGCGACGAGGAGGACCTCGATGAGGTCTACAGTCTGCAGGGTCGGATCTTCGTGCTCGACGTGCCAAAGGACTCGCACCTGGCGGGACAGAGCCTGGCGGAGAGCCGCGTCGGCTCCGCTCTCGGCCTCAACGTCATGGGAATTCTGCGCAAGGGGCGCCTCGACCTCGCTCCCGACCCGGCCGTGCGCTTCGAGCCCGGCGACCGGATCGTGGTCCAGGGCCCCCGGGATGTTCTCGGCGAGGTCGGAGTCTCCGAGTACCTCACCTTGGAGCCGGTGACCGTAACGCCCGGCGAGCTCGTGTCCGATGATGTGGGATTTGCCGAGGTCGTGCTCACGCGTCGGTCCCACCTGCTCGGTCACAGCCTGCGCGAGACCGACTTTCGCAGCCGTTTCCAGGTCCTGGTGCTGGCGGCCTGGCGAGAGCGGGGACCTCTTCGTACCCACCTGGCCGAGACCCGACTGGCGCCGGGCGACGTGCTGCTGGTCCACGGCAAGCGAGAGAATCTCGACAAGCTGCGCGACGATTCTCAGTTCCTGGTCTCGGATGTCGCAGACGTCGCGAAGTACCGTCTCGAAGATCGGCTGATGTCGGTGAGCGTGCCGGCTCAATCTCCCGTCGCCGGCAAGACCCTGGCGGAGAGCCGGCTCGGGGACGTCTTCAGCCTGGGCGTTATGGCCATCATCCGCGACGGCCAGAAACAGCTCATCCCTCCGGCCGACGAGCAGTTGCTCGCCGGCGACACGCTGCTGGTCAAGGGCCGGCGAGAGGAGCTCAAGACCCTGGAAGGCCTGCACGAGCTGCCGGTCGACACCGAAATCGCTCCGGAGCTCAGCGAGCTCCAGTCGGAGCGGGTCGGCCTGGCCGAGGCCGTCCTGGCGCCGCGCTCGGCCGCGGCGGGCAAGACCCTGCCGCAGCTGCATTTCCGCGAGAAGTACGGTTTTAACGTCATGGCCGTGATGCGCGAGGGCAAGCCCTATCGCAATCTGCGCTACTTTCCACTCCAGTTCGGCGACGCCCTGCTGCTGCACGGCCCGCGAGAGAAGCTCAAGCTGCTCGGCACCGACCGCGACTTTCTGGTGCTCACGGAAGAGGCCCAGGAACCGCCGCTGATCGAAAAGGCACCGCTCTCGGCCCTGCTGATGGCCGCCGTCGTCGGCTCGGTGATCCTGGGGTGGATGCCGATCTATATCGCCGCGGTCACGGGCGCCGTCCTCATGGTCTTGAGCGGCTGCCTGACCATGGACGAAGCCTATCGCTCGATCGAATGGCGGGCTGTTTTCCTGATCGCGGGAATGCTGCCTCTGGGCCTGGCGATTCAGCAGACCGGAGCCGCCGAGCTGGTCACCCGGCTCGTGGTGGACTGGGTCGGCGGTCTGGGACCGTTGGCCGTTGTCGCCGGCCTCTACCTGCTCACCGCCTTTGCCGCCCAGGTCATGCCCACGGCCGCGGTGGCCATCCTGGTCGCACCGCTCGCCGTCAACACCGCCGCCGACCTGGGAATGTCTCCGTACGCCCTCATGATGACCGTGTCGCTGTCGGCCTCCGCCAGCTTCATGAGCCCGGTGGCGCATCCCGCTAACGTCCTGATCATGGGACCGGGCGGCTATCGCTTCATCGACTACATCAAGGTCGGCCTACCTCTGACCCTGGTCTGCCTGGTGGTAACGCTTCTGATGCTGCCGCTGGTCTGGCCGCTGACGCCGTAGGCGCGGAGTCTCACTGTATGGCGGCGGTCGACCTCCGCTTGCGCTCGAGCGGGTAGTGGTACGAGTCAGGCTAGCAAGATGATGAGCAGCACGGCCATCACGCCAAGAATCACCCACCAGGCCACGTCGCCCTTACTAGGCATGGATGAGATCCTAGCATGGGCCAAGATGCTCAAAACGTACCACTACCCTCGAGCGGCGGTCGCGATCCGCTGAGCTATACTGATTCAGAGACACTCCAGCGGGTTCCTTGGCGGCCGCACAGCAGCATGGTTGAATCTCCGGTTTCGACCGGGTCTTCGAACTCGGCGGACCGATGGGGCTATCAGCCGGGAGCACTTTACTTAGGACAGATTCTTCCCCGGAGAGCACGACCATGACGGCGACCAAACAGCCCGGCTCCGAGGTCCCTGGCGATCCGATCCGCTTCATCCTCGACGGCGAGGTCAGGACGATTCGAGATATCGATCCCAACACCACGGTGCTCAACTACCTGCGCGAGACCCTCCGCCGCACCGGCACCAAGGAGGGATGCGCGGAGGGCGACTGCGGTGCCTGTACCGTGGTTCTCGGAACACTCGACGGAGACCGGGTTCGATTCCGCGCACTCAACTCCTGCATCCAGTTCGTGCCAACCCTCGACGGCAAGGCGCTGTTCACCGTCGAGAGCTTGCGTGCCCCGGACGGCACCTTGCATCCGGCGCAAAGGGCCATGATCGAGTGCCACGGCTCGCAGTGCGGTTTCTGCACACCGGGGTTCGTGATGTCGATGTTCGCACTGTACAAGTCGGAGCCCAAGCCCAGCAGAGCGCGCATCAACGACATGCTTGCGGGCAACCTGTGCCGTTGCACCGGTTACCGCCCGATCCTAGAGGCCGCTGAGAAGATGTATGCGTTGTCCGGCAACGGCAACGGCACCTGGACCCACAGCCCCTATTCGGCCGAACATGGAGATCGGCCTTCCCCGGGCGAGCTCGAGATGGTCGAGCGGCTGCGCTCCATTCAGCGCAGCGGCACACTCGCCGTAACCGGCCCCAACCTCGCCGGCGAAACCCGCAGGTACTACGCCCCGACCAAGATCGAGGACTTCGCCGAACTGGTCGAACGCCATCCGGACGCCTACATCCTGGCCGGCGGGACAGACATCGGGCTTTGGGTCACCAAGAATCAAATGGATCTCGATACCGTGATCTACCTGGGAGACGTCGAAGAGCTCAAGGCTCTCGAGGCGACCGGGGCCCACATCGAGGTCGGCGCGGCGGTCTCGGTCAGCGACGCCCAGGGCTTGATCGGAGAGCACTTCCCGGACATGGGCGAGATGTACCGGCGCTTCGCCTCGCCACCGATCCGGAACGCGGCGACGATCGGCGGCAATGTCGCCAACGGTTCTCCGATCGGCGACTCGATGCCCGGGTTGATCGCACTCGGCGCGTCGCTCGTGCTGCGGCGCGGAAAGCAGACCCGCGAGCTGCCCCTGGACGAGTTCTACATCGCCTACCAGCAGACGGCCCTGGACCCGGGCGAATTCGTGGAGCGAGTGCGAATCCCGCTCGAGCCCGCCGATCGCCAGCTCAGAATGTACAAGATCAGCAAACGATTCGATCAGGACATCTCGGCCGTCTGCGGGGCCTACGCCTTCCGGTTGAACGACGACCGGGTTCGAGACGTCAGGATCTGCTACGGCGGCATGGCGGCGATACCCAAGCGCGCCACCGAGTGTGAGCGGGCGCTGGAGGGCAGACGGTGGAATGAATCAACGCTCGCGGAAGGCATGGCCGCATTGGATCGCGACTACACCCCGATCAGCGACATGAGGGCGAGTCTCGAGTACCGGCAAATGGTCACTCGCAACCTGCTCAAGAAGCTGTTCCTGGAGACGTCGGGATGGCAGGGAGACACACGCGTACTCGAGCACGGCGAGCACGGGAGGTAGAGATGTCTGAGACCACGATCAGGGGACGCGTCGGTACTCCCCTACCCCATGAGAGCGCCCATCTCCATGTCAGCGGCGAGGCTCGCTACACCGACGACATTCCGGAGCCCATAGGAACTCTGCACGCGGCAATCGGCATGAGTGAGCGGGCCCACGCCCGAATCAAGTCGATCGACCTGGATCCGGTCTGGAACGCGCCCGGCGTGGTCGACGTGATCACCGCCGGCGACATTCCCGGAGCCAACGACATCGGAGGTCCGGTCAAGGACGATCCTATTTTCGCGGACGGGCTCGTACAGTACATCGGGCAATCGGTGTTCGCGGTCGCCGCCACCGGCGTCGAGCACGCCCGCCGCGCGGCCCGCCTGGCGGAGATCGAATACCAAGACCTGGAGCCGATTCTGGACATCGATACCGCGCTCGAGAAGAGGTCCTACGTCCTTCCGACCATGACCATGGCGCGAGGCGACGCCAAGAAGGCGATCGCCGCCGCCGCCCATCGCCTCCGGGGAACGTTCCGGTTCGGCGGCCAGGACCAGTTCTACCTGGAGGGGCACATCGCCTTCGCTCTGCCAAAGGAAGACGGTGACCTGCTGGTCTACAGCTCGTCCCAGCACCCGTCCGAGGTCCAGCACGTAGTCGCCCACGCCCTGGGCAAGACCGCCAAGGACGTCGTTGTGGAATGCCGGAGGATGGGCGGCGGATTCGGCGGCAAGGAGACCCAGCCGGCGCTCTTCGCGAGTATCGCCGCCTTGCTGGCCAGCCGAACCGGCCGGGCCGTGAAGGTCCGGCCCGATCGCGACACCGACATGGTGATGACCGGCAAGCGCCATGGCTACCGGGTCGACTACGACGTCGGTTTCGACGCAGAAGGCCAGATCAAGGGCATCGAGTTCATGTTCGCCTCCCGCTGCGGAATGTCCACGGACCTCTCCGGCCCGGTCAACGATCGGACGATGTTTCACGCCGACAACGCCTACTTCCTCGAAAATGTGGCCATTACCTCTCATCGCTGCAAGACCAACACGGTCTCCAACACCGCGTTTCGCGGCTTCGGCGGCCCGCAGGGCATGATGGCGATCGAGTGGGTCATGGACGAGATCGCCCGGTCCTTGAGGGTCGATCCTCTCGATGTGCGCACCAAGAACTTCTACGGCATCGGTGAGCGCGACGTCACTCCCTACCGCATGAAGGTCGAAGACAACCGCCTCATGGACCTGGTCCCCGAGCTCGAGGAGACCTCGGACTACCGGCAGCGTCGGCGAGACATCGACGAGTTCAACGCCTCGAGCGAGCTGCTCAAGAAGGGAATCGCCCTGACGCCGGTCAAGTTCGGCATCTCGTTCACGGCCACGCACTACAACCAGGCCGGGGCCCTCATCCTGATCTACTCGGACGGCACCGTGCAGCTGAACCACGGCGGCACCGAGATGGGCCAGGGGCTCTTCACCAAGGTCGCTCAGGTCGTGGCCGAGGAGCTCCAGATCGATATCGGCAGAATTCGCTGCACCCCCTCGGACACCGCCAGGGTGCCCAACGCCTCGGCCACCGCGGCGTCGTCGGGATCGGATTTGAACGGGATGGCGGCCCAGGCCGCGGCCCGGACGCTGAAAGAGCGACTGACCCGGTTCGCCGCCGAGCACTACGACGTGGCACCGGAGCAAGTCGAGTTCCGGGACGATCACGTGAACGTCGGCGACGAGCGTGTGCCCTTCGCCGAGCTCACGAATCTCGCCTGGCTGGGCCGGGTGTCGCTCTCGGCGACCGGCTTTTACCGGACTCCCAAGATCCACTACGATCGTTCGACGCTCACCGGGCGACCCTTCTACTACTTTGCCTATGGAGCCGCCGTCTCCGAGGTCGTGATCGACGTCCTGACCGGTGAGTACAAGGTCACCCGAGTCGACATACTGCACGATGTCGGGGAGTCGTTGAACCCGGCGATCGATATGGGCCAGATCGAAGGCGGCTTCATCCAGGGCATGGGCTGGCTTACGACCGAAGAGCTCTGGTGGGACGCCAGGGGCGAGCTCCAGACACACGCCCCTTCGACCTACAAGATTCCGGTCGCCAGCGATATGCCCGAGGTCTTCAACGTTCACTTGCTGAAAGGCGGGCGCAACAACGAGCCGACCATCCATCGCTCGAAGGCCGTTGGTGAGCCCCCGCTGATGCTCGCGATATCGGTTTTTCATGCCATCAAAGACGCCGTGGCCAGCGTCGGCCGGCACCGTTTGAGCCCGCACATCAGCGGCCCCGCGACGCCTGAGGAGGTCCTCATGGCGATCGAGGACCTGAAGCGCCGGCTCGGTACCGGGAACGGGCGAGAGCAAGAGGGCGCGGCCTAGGACCGACCCGAGAGCATGTCAAAACGCAACAAGAAGCCTCGCCCCGGGGGAACGCACACCCAGACACCCGAGCAAGAGCTCACCTATCTGCTCGAGATTCACGGCAAGGAGAACTACTCCAAGGTGTTCGACGTCCTGGTCAAGCAGTTCGACGTTCTGCAGAGCCGCGCCCAACTGCTTCTCGGCCTGGTGACGATCACGCTGACGATCACCGGATTCTCGGGCCCGAAGATCGCCGCCTCGAGCACTTTCTCCAAAGTCAGTATCGCCTACGGACTGGCCTTCATTCTGGTCTCGGCGGTCTTGATGCTGATGGGTCCACTGCAGCTGCGCTGGGGAACTCGCCGGTGCAAGGACACGATCCGCGACTCCTTGGTTCACCTCATCATTCGGCGCAACGAGAGAACCAGGAAATACCACCTGGCCTCGGTCTTCTTGATCGCCGGCCTCACCGGGTACGTCGGCAGCGTGATCGGCTACCTATTCCAGGTCTAGCGGTATCGGGCCATGAGTACCTTGCACCGGGGACACATTTTTCACCTGACCGGCACGCCCACCGTGCAGGAGGCGGCCGAGGCGCTGGTCGAGATCCCCGACGGGGCGTTGCTGGTCAATGATGGCGGCGTTATCGAGTGGTGCGGAGCGTACGTCGACCGGCCGCAGATCGACGGCGCCGCGGTCGAGCTCGTCGATCACGGCGATGCCTTTCTGCTTCCCGGATTCGTCGATACCCATATGCACTTTCCCCAGGTCAACTCGATCGACGCCTACGGCGGGGGGCAGCTGCTCGAGTGGCTCAACGAGTGCATCTTTCCGGCCGAGGCGAGGTTCGAGAACGAGCACTTCGCGACCGGCGCGGCGAGGGAGTTTTGCCACCGCCTGATCTCGGCCGGAACCACTACCTCCCTGGTCTTCGGATCCGCCTTTCCGGCCGCGCAGGACGCTCTGTTCAGCGAGTACCGGCGCCGCGGACTGCGTGGAGTCATCGGGCGCGGCATCCAGACCGTCGGGCCGGAGGCCGCCAAGCCCCTGATCACGAGCGAGAAGGACGCCATCAGGCTCACGCGCGACGAGATCGAGAAGTGGCATCCGAAATCCGAGGAAGAGAGCCGCAACGCACTGATATATGCCGCCGTGGTGCCGCGCTTCTCGCTTTCGGTGACGACCGAGACGCTTGCCGCTCTGGGTGAGCTCTACGACCATTTCCGCGATCGGGGGGTCTACTTCACCTCACACCTCAATGAGAACAACCGTCCGGGCGACGGCGAGATCGCCGCGGTCCTGGGCGACTACCAGGTGGAGACCTACCTCGACACCTACGACGGCCGCTTCCTGCCCGGCAGCAGGAAAGGCGGCGCGAGCCTGCTCGGCCGACGCAGCGTGATGGCCCACTGCGTGCACTGCCAGGACTCGGAGCTCGCCCGCATGGCCGAGACTCAAACCTCGGTGGCCCACTGCCCCACCAGCCAGCTCTTTCTGGGCAGCGGCACCATGCCCTGGCGCAGGACCATTGACTCGGGCGTCAACGTAGCCGCCGGCACCGACCTCGCGGCGGGCGATACCTGGTTCATCCCCGACGTGCTCAACGCCGCTTTCAAGGTCCACATCAGCGAGGTCGAAGACGCGGTCGCGCTGCATCCGACGGCTCTTCTCCACCTCGCCACCGTGGCCGGCGCTCGGGCTCTCGATCTCGAAGACAGGATCGGCAACTTCGACCCCGGCCGTGAGGCCGACATGGTCGTCATCGACCCCTCGGCCTGGGAGCCGCTCGGCAACAGCCTCGAGTGGGGACTGCGCGGCGACGACCCCCGCAAGCGAAAACACGGCAGACTCTTCACCGTTCTCATGGCGGCCAACCAGGTGGCACTCACCAAGACCTACGTGCGCGGTTGCCAGCTCAACGACTGAGCCGGCGAACGCGGGGTGCATGCTCTTTGTGATCTAGCTCGTCACTCAGTCGGTGTCCTCCGGGTGCAACGATTTCACCTCGCCGAACATCGGATAGAGGATCATGAACGCGCCCATGATCAGGTAACCGATTACCACCGGCGAGAGTGCCGGTGCCTGCAGGGCGGAGGCATGCAAGATTCCGACGCTGCTCATCGCCGCCGCCGCGAGACAGAAGTAGCCGGCGTTCTTGAGCTTGCCGTCGATAACCAGCGCCGTGAAGCCCCCCCAGATCATCCCCGTGATGATCGAGCCGTTGGCCAACGTTTCGTGCCCTATGACCCGCGCGCCCTGCTGAGACATCTCGGCGACGAAGCCCGGATCGTTCACGGCCGCGGGGAGCTTGTCGGCTCCGAAGGCTCTGAGCGCCTGCAACATCGAGCTCCACTTGACGTTCAGGAGCGCCGAAACGTGCGGCATCATTGCCACCGCGATCGCCATGGCGTGCACTCGCGGCACAGCCGCCGCGCTCTCCGAGATCAGCGTCATGGCGATGTAGATCAGAATCGGTGCGGTCGCTGCCAGCGGAACCAGGTTCGCCAGAAAGGCCATAAGACCGAAGGTCGAGGCCAGCAACAGCACGATCCCGACGCCGAGGGTGTAGCCCGCGCGCGCATGGATCCGCTTGTAGCCCGGGTGGCCGATGTACACCGTCGTGGGGAACGGCGAGCCGAAGACGGCCGAGAGCATGGTGCCCGCGCCGTCGAAGGCCATGGCCACGCCGACCGGGTACTTGTCGCCCTTGGCCTCCGCCGACTCGACGTTGTTCATGGTCTCGATGAAGTTATAGACCTGGACCGGGATCAGCACCAGAAAGAGCGCTGGATTGGCGAACAGGTGCTTGATGCCGGCGATCATGTCGCCGATATAAGGCAGCGGAAAGTTGAAGGCGACACCCTCGGCGCTGATGGTCGACTTCCCGAGAATCAGGGCGACCACGGTTCCCAGAAACAACGCCAGCAGCCCGGCCGGGATGTTGAACGGAAGCCGGTAGCGGCCCACCAGGCCCCAGAGGATGATCGTCAGCGAGATGAAGCCAATGATCGGAGATTCGAACACCAGCGCCATGGCGGTGACGCCGATGAAGACCAGCGCAATGCCGCAGAGCGTGCCCAGCATGCCGGCGCGCGGGGTCACCCGCTTGATGAAGGGTCCGACCAGGGCTCCGAGGCCTGCAACGATGCCGCCGATGAAGCCGGCGCCGAGGCCGACCTGCCAGGCCAGATAGGCGTCGTTGGTCGAGAAGTAGATCGGGCCGATGACGCCGAACAGGTAGACGAACATGACCGGCGTCGAGATGCCGTACGGCAGGGCGGTCACATCGGTGCGTTGCTCTCGCTCCGCCAGCCGATGGGCCAGCCAGCTGTAGAAGCAGACACCGACCAGAATCGCCAAGGCCGCTCCGGGAATGATGCGGCCGAAGACGAGCTCGTCCGGCATCTGGAAGACGAACTTGCAGACGCCGCTGATCACCAACAGATTGGTGAAGTTGTCGGTGAACAGAGCCCAGAACGCACTGAGGTCGCTCCTGGCGAAGATCGGGTAATGAAACTCCTTGGTGCCGGCTGCTGCACTCATCCTTTGGCCTCCTTCTCTGGTTGGTTGAAAAACACGACGACCTGACCGTCTCGCTCCGCGCGAGGCGGCATCGCTCGTCCCCCTACCGCGCTTTCCGGGCGCGCGAGAATGTGTGAAGAGCAAACGCGCTACCTGCAGCGCGTGAGTAACGAAGTTCGAGAGAAACCTGGACTGGCCGGACTATAGCAGGGTGCAAGCTGCGATATCCTCGTCCCGCAAGACGGCAGCGCAAGAGTGCGCTGATCCCGAGCCAGAGCTGGACAACCAACCACACACGCATCTTCTCGACGGGAACCCGTCAGCCACACCGCCGACGGTTCCCCCGGTTCCCCCGGTTCCCGAGAAAGCTTCGAGGACATGACATGACCCAATTCGATTTCTTTTCGCCGGCTCAGAAACAGCGCCCGCTCGACATCACCGGCGTCGAGAACGCCATCCTCGACTTCCTGATCCAGGGCAAGGACTCGGACCTCCAGGATCTCGGTCTGGACAAGGGCATCATGAAGCTCGTCGACACCGAGGAGCAGGCGGCCATTCTCGAGCATGTCGACGGCCTCGAGCCCGAGATCGAAGCCGGTGGCTCCTGCGCCAATGTCTTGCGGGTCGCCTCCCGGTTCGGTAGCCGCGGCTGCTACAGCTCCGCTGTGGGCCTCGATCTCAATGGAGCTCTCTTCCAAAAGGAGCTCGAGAAGGTCGACGTCGAGACCAAGCTCGCCCACGTCAAGGGCGAGACCGGAACCAGCGTGATCCTGGTGACGCCGGACGGCGAGCGGACGATGAACACCCACCTGGGGGTCTGTCGCAAGTACTTGCCGGAGCACGTGCCGCTCGACGATATCCGCCGCAGCAAGATCTTCTTCACCACCGGCTACATGTGGGATACACCCAATCAGATCGAAGCCATCGAGCTGGCCCTCGAAGCGGCTCGTGAGGCGGGCTGCAAGGTGGCCATGGATCTGGCCGACCCCTTCGCGGTCAACCGCTCCCGAGAGATCCTGCACCGCCATCTGGAGGAGGGGCTCGACGTTCTATTCTCCAATGCCGAGGAAGCTCGCATTCTCACGGGCCTGGCCTCTGAGGAGGCGTGCCGAGAGATGGCCCTTACGGTAGATGTTGCAGTGGTCACGGCCGGCGTGGAGGGCGCTTTCGTCGGTCACCAGGACACCCTGATTCACGTAGAGGCTCACAACGTCTCGGTCGTCGACACGACCGGAGCCGGTGATTGCTTCGCTGCGGGATTTCTCGCCGGGCTGATTCGCGAACAGCCCCTCCGTACCTGCGCCGAGCTCGCCACCCTGCTCGCTGCCGACACCGTAGGTCACCTGGGCGTCAAGCTGTCCCACGACATTCAACCACGGGTGAACAAGCTCCTGGCGTCGAGCTAAGACCAGCTCGGAGGTGCAGCCATTCGCGCATGGTCTCTGCCGGGCTCGTCCGGTCAGTGGATTTTGAGCGTCCGCCGAGCGGTCTTCAGGTTGTTATCGCGGCGCAGGTCGTAGTTCGTCTTGTCGCCGTCGACCGAGGCGATCAGGCGATAGCGCCCGGGCTCAAGACCCCCAGGAACCAGAGCCACCAGCCGGACGTTCTTTCTTCTTCCGGCCGCCATGGCTGCGAGGTCGACGATGCCGAGCCGGTGAATCTCCTCGCCGGGGCGGTCGACGGGCGCCAGGTAGAACTCCACGGTCGTCGCCAGGGTTGTCGCCGCACCCCGGTTCTTGATCTTGACTTTCAGGTGGAGGATGTCGTCGGCACTTGCGGCTTGCTCCCGGGCCTTGGGGCGACGAGCCTCGAGGTCGACGATCTCGCGCGCCGTGAGGATCGTCTCGATGACCGGTCCGAACTCGTGACCTTCGAGCAAGGCGCCGGCTGGCACGTCACAGGCCGTGACGATTACCATCTCCGCATCCGGAAGGACGTAGATCGTTTGCCCGCCGTAGCCGCTGGCCTGGAATCCCGACAGGTGATGGAGGCGGCGATCCGCAGTCTGTTCCGCGAAGAACTCCTTTGAGAGATTCACCCACATGTAGCCATAGGATGCGCCCGGCATCCCGACGAGCCCCTCTATGTCCGAGTAGCCGCGGGTGCTCTCGTCGACCCAGTCTTCGGGAATGATTTGCCGCCGGCCCCAGCGCCCCCGCTGGAGGAAGAGCTGGCCGAAGCGCGCCCGGTCGCGCGCCGACATCCGAAACACGTAGCACGGGTGGTCCGAGTACTCGGTCTCGTAATAGTAAGAGCAGCGCGACGTCTCGAAGTCCTCCATGCCGAGGCGGCGCGCGATCTTGCGCCTGAACTCCTCGAAGATGTCGCGGCCGGTCTCCTGGCGAAAAATCGTCCCCAGGGCGTTGAAGTCCCAGTTGTTGTAGTACCAGAAGGTCCCAGGTGGGTGGGAGCCGCGCGGAGGCCGCGCATCCTTCATTTCCTGAGACTCACAGGCCGCTTCGTGGTAGACGCCCGAGCGCGCCATGAGCAGATCGCGGACCCTCGCCTGCTTCTCGACCTCGGTCAGCGGCGAGCGGTCGTCGATCCCCAGCTCCGCAAGGGTCGCCTCCAGGTCGATGGTGCCGTTGGCGACCTGGATCCCGTAGAGGGCGCTCAAAAAGCTCTTGCGGACCGAGTGGCACTCGTGGTCGGCGGTGACGTCGCCGAAGGCCGTCAGGACCCGCCCCTTGTAGACCAAGAAGAACGCCGCAATCGGGGCGTCATCGATGGCCCACCACAGCCGTTCGGCCTCGGCCACCTGCTCGGAGGAGAAACCCGCATCCTCAGGGCTCTCCCAGCGCGGCCAGTCCCCGGTCGCCGGCTTGGCTTGGGCCGGCGGCGGCGGTGTGGCCGCGAAGAGCAAGCAAGCGGCAAGGAGAGATATCCGGCTCTCGAGCGATCTCCTGGCACGTCTCCTCATGGCGGACTCCCCCTTCAATGAAGAACGCGTCCTGCGGCGTGAGACCCCGCAGATTCGTCTGCGGGACACGGGGAATCTGGACTCTGTCCGGAGTCGGACGACCGAGGATCGAATACACGGCGGGGCCTCGACTGAAAGTAAGGTCTGGTAGCCCACTCCGTTCCTACTTGGAACCAGATCAGTCAATGGTTACGGGAGTTGACTACCCTTCAGCAGGGCAATATCGCTGCTGCATCCGCGTAGTTCGACATGCCCCTCGAATCTCAGGACTCACGCCCTCGGCCACGGTGGGATGGTGGATTAGAACCAAGACCCCACATCGGAAGTCCACCAAACCTCGACCACTGGATCGGCTTCCGGAGAGCAACAGAGTTCGTAGCTCAGAAGTTCGCTCGGTCTGGAGTCCGGACTCTCCAGAGGCAAGCCTCCGACATGAGGAAGTGCGGAACTCGTCTCATCTACCGGAGGATCACAGATGACTCCGGAGAGGAAAGCTGGATTCTCTCCCGGTGGCGGGCCTGCGGATCTCCAGGATGCCCGATCTGCCAGCTCTGGAAGTGGAGTGATGGCAACGCCGCCGATTGGTCCGTGTCGTCGTCTGCCCTCCTATGGATAGTAGCCGTGAATCGTCCTGGCCCGCAGGATCTGCCCCGGAGGTTCTGGATCACTGGGCGGCAGCACTTCCACCTCTACGGTCCGGAACTTGTCGCGTGCGCTGGTGTCGGGTGCCTGGTATACCAACAGGTACTGGGAACGCAGCTCGCTCTCGAGCTGGCTGTAGACCGCGTCGAGCTCCTCGCCCCGCTCGATAGAAAAGAACGTGCCGCCGCTCTCTGCGGCCAATCGCTTGAGACGGGCACGTTCCAGCGGGTCCTCCTGACCGGCGATGATGATCGGGTACACCGCCACCCCGGAGCGCAGGACATGCTCGAGCACCTGCTTGAAGCCGAACCGGCTGCCCACCTCCCTGCTGTCGGAAAGCACCACCAGGGCACGCTTTCCCTCGAGACCACCGAAGTAGTGGCCAGTGAAGATCACGCCGTCCCAGAGACGGGTCCAGAGCTCGAGGGTCAGACTGGAGAGGCCATGGCGCAACCGTTCGAGGTCGTTGGTGAACGGCACCAGCAGCCGGATCTCGTGATGGAAGGTCAGTAGAGCGGCGCGGTCTTTCGGTCTGAGCACCGTTTCGAAGAAACGCAGTGCGCTCAGGGTGGCCATCTCCTGCAGCCGCACCATCGACACGGAGATGTCCATCAGCAGCGCCACGCGGATCGGTAGCTGGTCCAGGGTGTCGAAGCGCGTTAGCGTCTGCTCGACGCCGTCCTCTAGCACCCGAAACCGCTCCGCGGTGAGGCCGCCGACGAACCGACCCTGGGGATCGACGACCGAGGTGAACAGCTCCACAAGCCGGACGTCTATCTCCTCGCTGAAGTCCGCGGAGTGGAGGAGGACCGTGTCCTCGATCGCCAGGCCGCTCCCGAGATGGGCCACGGCGCGTACGAATACCGCGCGGCCCGTCTCGGCGCGTGGCAGGGTATGCATGAAGGGGGGCTGGTAGAGAGTCGCCAGCGGGGTGTCGTCGAGATAGAGCTCGACGCGGTCGAGGCTCTCTTGCTCCGGTACTTCGACAACGGCCTGCGCACGCTGTCCCCCGGAGCCCGGCGCCGGCTCGACCAGCCGGATGGCAAAGCGGTGCGGCCCGCCGTTGAGCACGATCTCGTCGCGCGCCAGCTGGCTTCCTTTCGGATCGACAGCCACCGCCGTGACGGTGTGACGCCGCGGGGTACGGCCGAGATCGAGCTCGGCGGAGAAGGGTGGCTCGGTGTCGCTGGCTGCAGCCTCGTCGTCCAGGAAGAAGTCGACCCGGGCGATCGAGTCACCGGTCGTCACCGCCGTGATCTCGACCTCGCCCACCACGAGATCCGGGCCCGGTGCCAGCAGTTTGACGCTAGGATAAGCGGTCATCACCTCGACCCGGTCGCCGGTGAGCTCGGCCAGGGCTTGCCCTCCGGGCGGCGACCCGACTTTCTTCTCCACTAGGGGCACCACCACCCCGCGGACCTCCTGCAGCAGCCCACGTCCTCCGCCGTCCTGCAACCAGAGGCTGAGGGTGTAGGTGCCGGGCTCGAGCAAGCGGTAGAAGTCGAGGAGGACGGCGGTACCGGGTTCGCCGCCCCGCACATGGCTGACGTGACGAAACACGTCGATCATGCGGCCGTCAGCCCAGACATCACCTTCGACGACCAGGTCATCGAACAGCTGGCCGCCCTCACTGCGCCCCACCTCGGCGACCGGAACCGCGATCCGTCCCCGCACCAGGGTGGCGCCCTCGTAGCTGCCCGGAAAGGAGATCTCGGCAGGCGGCGCGACCCTCTTTGGCCCTGCGGTGCGCGACCGGCTCGCCAGCTCGGTAGCGAAAAGGGCGAGCCAGCCCGGCCCGGGGATCGACGGATGGATGCGTTCCAGCAACTCGGTCTCGTCGAGGGCGTCACTCAGGGCCGCGGCGAAGTTCTCGGCCTCTCCCGGAAGGAAGTCGAAGCAGTTCTTAGCGCCGGCGAACTCGAGCAACCGCTCGCGCGTCCAGGGCTTTCTGCCGGCAGGCTCACGTACCAGGGCGGCGAAGCCCTCATCGTGAGACCAGTGCCGGTAGTACTCGGCCTCGCCGTCTCCGGTGAGGTAGAAGACCAGCGTGACGTCGCCGGCGTCCCCGTGCCCGGCCTGGGCGTCGATCTGCC
This sequence comes from bacterium, assembly GCA_024224155.1. Taxonomy (NCBI): domain Bacteria; species bacterium. The sequence continues at coordinate 6,304 of JAAENP010000124.1, read as the reverse complement.
GCGGGCTGAACGCCCAAATCTCGAGATCGCGTAGCGGTCCGCGGCAGCCCGCGAGAACCATCACCCTGTCGGGTTTGCCGGCGACCAGCATGGCCCGGGCGCGATCGCTGTGGAGGGTGCCGAACTGACGGTTGACCTCCTCGAAGTTGCTCCGCCAGCGCTCGCGAACGGGGTTGTGCCAGCCGGTGTTTGGTGCGCGGACTTCCCAGAACCAGCGGATGAAGAGCTCTCGACCGTCGTCGAGAGCGACGAACACCTCGTACTCGGCGTCGCTCATCAAGTGCTCGACGCTGGCGAGCCAGGAGGCGTAGTACTCGTCGCCGACGGCAGACGACGGTGGGGGCCGGGCGCCCAGGGCGGTAGTGCCCAGGAGGATCAGCGACACAGCGAGACAGCGTGCGCCGCGATGGCCAAGACGAGCCACACCCCCGGCCTCTAGAACCTTCGGGCCCAGACCAGGAAGAACCTCGTGTCCTGCTCCTTGGCTTCCTCTATGCTGGTGTCCAGACCCCGGCTGGCGCTGACCGACACATCTGTCTTCCAGGGGCCATGGAAGAAGCTGGATAGGCGCAGCCCGACCAGGTGCTCCTGCTCGTCGAGGTCGCTGTCGGGACGGACGAGCGCGAAGTCGAGACCCAGCCTGATCGGGAAGAGCTTGCGGAAGTGGCCGCTGTAGTCGAGGCCGAGGCCTAGACCCTCGTCGAAGCGAATTTGGCTGCTGTAGCCGCCAGCCCGGATGGGAGACCTGTTCAAGCGGATGCGCGAGAAGCGGTCGTGCCCCGAGCCACGCGCGTGCGACGCGACAATCGTCAGTCCCTGGTTACGCGTCAGCTGGGTGTAGTAGCCAGCGTCGAGAAACACATCGACCGCGTTCTCCTCCAGGCTCTCGTCGAGGTAGCCCCAAGGCTTCCAGCTGTTGCGATTGGTGTGCTCGATCGCCAACTGCGAGGAGAAACCGCGCCGATCGTACTTGGCCTCCACCCGATAGCCGGTTTCGTTGTGATCCTCGGGCAGCACGAAGTCCGGGTCGGTGTGGTCGGCGCGTTCGTAGCTTACCGGGAGACGGATGAAGCGTGTATAGAAGGACCAATTGGCGTTGACCGGCATAGCCAGAGAGAAAGTCCAACGGTTGGCGTTGATGTTGACCTTTTCCTCCCTGCTCGAACCGATCTCGCGGTCGTCCCAGGAGTGGGGATCCATGCTGACGCTGAGAGTCCAGTTCTTGCGGATGGTGCCTGGGCGCGCGAAGCTGATCACCCCGGCGTCCGACGAGTTGAAGAAGAACTGATACTTGGTTCCCTTCAGCCTGAGATTGAAGTAGCTGTAGTACGGGAACAGGTAGATATCCTCTTCCTGATCTTCGTCAAAGGCCACGAGCAGGCCGGCCCGATGAACGCCGGAGTACTTCTTGGGATTGCCGAGACTGCGGCCGTACGATTCGGTCTGAACGTCGGCGTCTGCCTCGCGACGGCGCTCGCGTTCGCGACGGCGCTCCGCAGGGGCCAACTCGGCCGCGCGAGCTTTCTTTTCCTTGCGGATCTTCCAGAAGTAATCACTCAGCCCCGTGCGCTCAAGCCAGAAAAGATCGCCATCGAGCGTTTCGCGGATGATCCTGGTGTCGGATAGGTAGATGGGCTCGAGATCCTCCTCGAGGTCGGCCCGGTTGAAGCTGTGCCCACGGCGAACGACCTCGGTCTTGACCGCGTAATGGGCGCCGAGATAGGTCCAGATGTGGGCGCCCTCGAGACGTGTCCACGTCCAGTACTGCTGGCCGCCGTCCTCGACCCACTGGTAGTGGACGTCAATTCTGTTGGAAGCAAGAGGCGGCTGCGGTTGCACGAACCTGGCCCGGAGCCGGCGCTGGGCGTGACTCTGCTGGTCGATCCACACCGTCCCTGCCAGATAGGCTCCCGACTCGACGGGCTCGAAGCCGACCTTCCAGGTCAGGTGCCCGTCGAGGCTCTCCTCGCCCAGGTAGGTGTACTCGTAGGTGCGGTCGAGCTCGATCTCCAGCGGGTCGAGCAGGACCTTGTCGTCGTAGATGTAGCCCTTCCAGAGCTTGTCCTCGGGAACCCTGACGCCGTTTCTTTCACTGCCGATCCAGATGTAGTCCGTGGCCTGATCGCGACGCTCGATGACCCTGTATTCCTGACGGCCGGGGCGCGCTCTCGGGAATTGCGCCAGGTAGTCGTGCACTTCGATGACGTCAAGCGACTCCACCTTCTGTGCCTCCCGTTTCTGGAAGGCCTGGTTCATCACCACGATCTCGTAGGGGTCCATGATCCGGGTGGCATCGACCACGACGCTATCTTGCGGCCTCTGCGGAAGCGCAGAACGGAGCTCGAAGAGGTAGAAGCGGTGGCCGCCGAAGGTGGTGAGCTCGCTGCGCGAGCCCAGGCCCGAGAACTCGTAATCGGCGGGCTCTGGGTAGAGCTCGTGGACCTCCAGCCCCTCCTCCAGGCTGAACCCGAGGTGCCGGGTCTCCCCGGCCGGAGCGAGGATGGCGAGGTAGTGATCTCCGCTTTCGGGATCGAGGAAGAAATGCACCCGGCTCTGGGCGATTCCGGAGACGACCGGCTGCGGCACGAGATCTGTCGGCCCCGTCGCCTGGATACTGTCCAAGAGCTCTCGCTGGGCCGGATCGACGGTTACGCCTTCGAGCACCACGAGCTCAGCACCGAGGCGGCCAGCCCGCAGGAGCTTGTCGAGCACTTCCTCTTCGGTGGCCGGCGTACGCCACCACAGGCGAGCGGTGGGATCCCCCGTCGGCAGTATCGGATTCTGGCGGTAGACATAGGCGTCAACATATCGTGCCAGATCGTGTTGCAGCAGTTGCTCTATCGTCCCCCGCGAACCGTCGAGAGCAACCCTGGCCTCGGGCGATTGGGCGCGAGCTTCGACCACCATGTTCTTGAGATCGAAGGCGATGTCGCCCCAGTCGTGCACGTCGGTCAGCGTCAGCTTGACGATGAGGAAACGGTTCGCGGCGGTGAGCTCGAGCGCAGACTCGTCCCGGCCGGGGAACGGTATCTCGATCCAGAGCGACGAAGCCTGGCTCTCGTCGACCCACCTCGGAAGCAGGCCCTCCTCGCCGCGCGACGGGACCGAGCTCACCAGGATCAAGAGGATGACTAGGAACAGGCGAAGGATAGCTCTTCTCATTCCGCACCTCAATCGCTGTGTGGCGCGCACTCTCACGATCCCAAAACAGTGACCTACCGAGTAGTTGAATCGGTCAGCCGTGCCTTTATCGAGGCAATCTACACATTACGCCCAAGGTGACGAAGAGAGCGCCACCCGGAGGGGCGGGATGGGTGCGGGCCTCTCGCTCCCGATCATGGGCAAGCTACTCGGGCAGAAGGGAATGGTTACACCGCTAAGACCCTGAAGATGCGACGGCTCCGAGAACGGGGCCGCTAGATCGTTAGCCGGACTCCAAGGGAGATGACAACTCCCCCAGAGGACCTGCCCCCGTTGACAGCCAGCGTGCCTTCGGGATCGTTCTTGTCTCTTCGGAAATCCCCTCGTCCGTCTGCCAAAACACCCTTGCTTGAAGCAAGCGAATCAACCAGGAAGAATCTTTCTCGGAAGACCGGATTTGACCATCAGTCGACCAAGCAGCACCTATCGACTCCGACAGAGCCAAAGGCAATCGGTCACAAGGTGTTGAATAGATTGGGTTTAAGGATGGTAGCCCGTATGGGATTCGAACCCGGAGCCCGTGGGCACTCGCTTCGGGCTGAGACCAGGGCTTCGCCGGCGGGCTGCTGCCGCAGCGGAGCTACTGCGCACGAAAGGTGACTTCCTGCTCCCGGTCGCCCAGGCGCAGGAGGCTCCGGACCCGGGCGCTGAGCGCATTGCAGACTGGGGCCTCCGCCTAACCTCGAGAGCTGGGATGCAAGCCCAGACAGTCGTCGCCAGGGTCGTCGCGGTCACCTGCATCACCGCAAGGGCGGGTTCGGTAGACTGAGTAGGCGAAGAGCTTCCAGATGAACGGATTGTCAATGAGCGCGGCCCGCAAATGCCTCGTTGTCTTTCTCACCTTGGCATGGCTGCCGCTCGCACCCGCGGGGGCTTCCGAAATCGCGTTCAGCACCTACCTGGGCGGCTCCAAGCACGATTTCGGGCACGCGATCGCTCAGACACCCGACGGCGGAGTCGTGATCGTCGGAACGACGGATTCGCCGGATTTCCCCACGTTTCGCGCCTTGCAGAGCGAGTCCCCCGGCAAGCGCCCGAACAAGATTCGCGACGCCTTCGTCGTCAAGCTCGATGCCAGCGGCACCCGGATCGAGTTCGCCACCTATCTCGGGGGATCGGCCGGAGATACCGCGACCGCCGTAGCGGTCGATCCAGGTGGGAACATCTACGTGGCCGGTACAACCGACTCGGACGACTTCCCGACCGTCGAGGGGTTGGACGTTTCGCCTGCTCAAGAACGCGGCTTCCTGACCAAAGTCTCGCCCGACGGCCAGACGGTCCTTTTCTCGACTCTTCTCGGAGTGTCTCCCTCGGCGCTCGCCTACGAACGAAACGGACGGGTCTTCGTCGCCGGGGGTAGCTTCTCGACCGAATTTTTCGGCCTGCCGACGAACCCATCCGATCCCTACGCCCTCTATACCGCCTTCATCGCATCTATCGACACGCGAGAAGCACGGCTCGGGACCTTTGCTCTGCTGGGCAAGAGCGGATTTCAGCAAGTTACCCACCTCGTCTGGGACAGCAAACGCCGGACCCTGTGGGCGGCGGGAGCCACGGACTCCGCGGATTTCCCCACCCTTCGACCGCTCCGTCAAACCTCCGGGCTCGTGGTCGGAGAGGACAGCGGTCCGGCCGGATTCCTGTCGCGGTTCCAAGCAGGCGACGGCTCCCTTCAGCTCAAGAGCTCTTCTGTTTTCCCGGGGGCCTTGCAGGCCCTTGCCGTTGATCGCAGGGGACGGCCACACGTCACATTTGTTTTCGACGACCTCGAAATAGATGGTTGGGAGGACCTGGTCGGCGGCTGCGAATACAGCCAATACCTCCGCATTCAAGCCAGTGGCCGCCAGCTACAAAACGCGCAATGTCCTCCGATTTGGAACGTCACCGACCTCGCCGTCGATCGCCGGGGGCGAGTCATTATCGCGGGCGGAAGCCGGCTCGGGGTGCCGCTCTCCGATCCGGTGCAGGCGACGCCCCATGACCGGGAGTACGGCGCAGGAGACCTGTACGTCGCCGTGCTGGCAAAGGGCGCCGTGCGACCGCTCTTCGGGACCTATCTTGGAGGCCGCCGCTACGAGTCCGTCGGCCATCCAGCCGGAGGCGTGTCCGGAGGGCTCGCGATATCGGCCTCGGGCGAGCGGATCTTTCTGACCGGCGCGACTCTGTCAAGAGACTACCCCTTGGCTTCACCGGTGCAAATCGAGAAGGCCGGCGGCGGCAGGAAATACTCGGCTTTCGTCACCGAGCTGCGTCCGTACGAATAGTCGCGCGGCCGACGCAGCGAGTCGCCACTAAGGGGAAGGCCGGCCATGGCGCGGCCCCCGGCAACATAGAGCCAACGCCGACATCATGTGGCTTGCTGTCGGCGTGTCGATAGTCGAAGTGCGTAATAGGGGGTATGGAAACGAAACATCCGAAGTCTTCGGGGCGTAGGGATGAGCGTCACGCTTAGAGCCGGCCGCAGAGAATGACTGACGAATGGGAGAGTCTGATATGACAATCGCCCAGATCGACGAACCCATCCTTCGAACTCCGCTCCGGCTGTGGCCCGGCGTGGTCATCGTGCTGCTGCAGTGGCTTACCAGGTTCGCTCTCCCCGTCGTCGCGCCCGACCTCGCGTCCTTCGCCGTGCTGAGCGGACCCATCGGCGGGTTGGCCGTGATCGTCTGGTGGGTGTTCTTCAGCAGGGCGCCGTGGTCCGAGCGCGCGGGCGCGATCCTCCTGATGATCGCCGCGCTGGCCGCGACCCCCTACATCCTCCACGAGTCGATCCGGACCGGGAACTTGGGGATGCAGTTCTTCATCTACGCCCCTGGGGTCCTGAGCCTCGCTTTCGTCGCATGGGCGGTGGCCACCCGTGACCTCTCTGACGGACTTCGGCGTGCGACGATGGTCGCGACCATCCTGCTCGCGTGCGGCGGGTGGGCGCTGCTACGGTCCGACGGCCTCACCGGCGAGGGCGCTCCGGATTTGACCTTGCGATGGGCGGAGACTGCCGAGGAGCGGCTCCTCGCCCAAGCCGATGACGAGCCGACGGCGGTGGCGTCGGCGCCGGCGGTATTGGAGACGGGGGAGACGGGGGAGACGGGGGAGACGGGAGCCG
>JAAENP010000123.1 GCA_024224155.1 bacterium | reverse complement strand
GGATTCGAACCCACGGACCGCTTGCGCGGTCAACGGTTTTCGAGACCGCCCCGTTCGACCACTCCGGCACCTCTCCTTGGTCTTCATATGGCGGAGAGGGAGGGATTCGAACCCTCGGTAGAGTTACCCCTACACACGCTTTCCAGGCGTGCTCCTTCGGCCGCTCGGACACCTCTCCGCACCATTGTTCAGCGCCAGGGCTGTGCCCCGGACACCGACACCGCCGATCGAATCACGGCGGCGCTTTTTTCAAAGATCTCTTTGTTGTCTGAGACCGGTGAAGAAGTCTTTCAAGACTCTGCCGCAGTCGGTCTCGAGAACCCCGCAGCGAACCTCCAGGCGATGGTTGAGCCGAGCATCTCGAACCAGGTCTCCAAGCGATCCGCAGAAACCGGCTTTCGGATCGTTCGCTCCGTACACCAGCCTTTCGATTCGACTGTTGACCAGAGCACCGGCGCACATGCTGCAAGGCGCCAAGGTCACGAACATCGTACAACCGATCAGCCGCCATCCGTCCACGACGCTGGCCGCCCGCCGAATGGCGAGCATTTCGGCATGAGCCAGCGGATCCCGATCGATCTCGCGACGATTGAAGCCACTCGCTATGAGGGTCTCACCCTGCACCACCACGGCTCCAACCGGCACCTCTCCGAGATCCGCCGCCCGTCTCGCCTCGCGGAGCGCTAGCTCCATCCAACGTTGATCGTCGTCCATGTCCATCCATCGGCGCACGAGCGAGCGATATCTTAGCCGATGCGTCGCCACCGGTAAACCAGGAGCTCCGACGTGGGTCACTATCGCTTTACAACCCGCTCTTCAGGGCATAGCATCAGTCTCCTTGGGCAGCGGTCGACGAAGGGTTCGGGTCCTGTGCACCGGGCGATACCGAACCTCGTCAGGCCCGGAAGGGAGCAGCGATAAGGTACTCGATCCGGGTGCCGCAGATTCACCGGAACCCTTCGTCGACTGCTGTTGATTCCAGACGCGCGGCCTCCCCGGGTTCTGACTCGCCGACATGACCTACCAGGTTCTCGCCCGCAAGTGGCGCCCTCAGGATTTCTCGAGCATCGTCGGCCAGGAGCCGATCATCACCGCTCTGCGGAACGGCCTGAAAGAGAACCGAATCGCACAGGCCTATCTCTTCTCAGGCATCCGTGGCGTCGGCAAGACGACCGCGGCCCGGGTGCTCGCCAAGGCTCTCAACTGCGAGCGCGGACCCGAGCCCGATCGGCCGGCCGAGAATCCGTGCAACGAATGCCCCCCCTGTAACCAGATTACCGCCGGCAAGGATCTCGACTTCCTCGAGGTGGATGCCGCCACCTATTCAAAGGTCGAACAGGTCCGCGAGCTCACGGAGAGCCTGCGCTATGGACCGGCGCGGGATCGTTTCAAGGTCGTCGTGCTCGACGAGGTTCATCGCCTGTCGCGACAAGCCTTCGACGCGCTGCTCAAGATCGTCGAAGAGCCACCACCGCATCTGGTCTTCGTTTTCGCGACGACCGAGATCGATGCGGTACCCGCGACGATCCTTTCACGCTGCCAGGAATTCCAGTTTCGGCGCGTTCCGTCTCCGGTGCTGGCCAAGCATCTGCGGCAGATCGGTGACGCTGAGCAGATCAAAGTCAGTGACGCGGCGCTTCGTCTGATCGCCCGTGCCGGAGAGGGCAGCGTCCGCGACTCCGTCGCCCTCCTCGATCAGCTCGCCACCTTTGGCAACGGCGAAATCGACGACCGCGACGCCTCGAATCTGCTCGGCGGGCTGGACGCGGCGATCTTCCACCGCGTGCTCGCCGCGATCCTCGAAGGCCGCCCTGGAGACGTCACCGAGACCATCCGCGAGATCGAAGGAAACGGCTGGGATCCGCATAGCGTCTTCGGACAGTTCCTGGTTTACGCGCGCGACGCGCTTCACCTCGCGATCGGCGGACGACCCGAGACCATTGATCTGCCGCTAGAAGAGGCTGAGAATCTAGCGGAGTTGGTGCGCTCCCATAGGTACGAGACTCTGCTGCGCCTCGCCGATCATCTGTTGATGAGCGAGCCGATCGTTCGGCGCAGCGAGTTCGCGCTGCTGGCTCTCGAACTCGCTTGGCTGCGCGCCGCGGAGCTCCCCAAGCTGACTCGCG
>JAAENP010000122.1 GCA_024224155.1 bacterium | reverse complement strand
GTAGAGCGTCCCCTGGCGCAGGATGATCGGCACGTCGCCGTCGAAGTCGAGATCGTCGAAGCCGCCGGCGAGGCTACCGGCGAAAGTCATGTCCGCGGTCGAGAAGACGATGCCGGAGTCGAGCGCCACCCGGGTCTCGTCGGGAAAGAGAAAAGCGCAAGTGCCGGTCGGGTAGTCACCGTGGTACGGGCTGTCCCGCTGCGGGCCGAGAAGACCTCCGGGCAGCAAATCGAACTCGACCAGATCGGACGGCGACACTCCGAGCGTGGGTGCCATGGCCTTGCCAAGCGAAGTCACGACGGCCATCCCCTGCATCGGGTACCCGTAGGTCTCGGTGCCGACCGGGCTTCCGGTCCACTTGTCGGCACTCACCACGCTCCCATAGGCCTGCAGGTAGACAAAGCCGCCGAAGGTAAAGACCTGTGAGACGTCGTAGACGGTGTTGCGCAGATGAAACTCGCCGGTACCGTCGAGCGCGAAGCGCGAAGTGCGGCGGCCGAAGCTGACGTAGAGGCCGTCGGTGTCGACTGAGAACGCGGTGGGAACATCGGGCAACGTCAGGTCGGCGAGCCAATCTCCGGTGGCCAGATCGAAGCGCTCTATCCGCGGCGGCGCGTCATAGAGGAAGTAGACGATCCCGCCGCTCTCGTGCTTGTGGAGCCACGGCGTCGCTGCGGGGGTGTAGGCCCGCGCTCCCTCGGCCTCCATCCAGGCCACGCCGCGGACTCGAGGCGGACCGGCCGCGAGACCCGAAGCTACGCCGAGACCCCAGGCGAGAATCAGCGCCATCAGCGCCATCAGCGGACGGCGCCCGACCGTCGCTTTCATCCGAATCGCCTCATATGGCCGGAATCCCTCTGTCCAAGGGCTCCTTCATTGTGCACCGAAGCGGCGGAGGCCTGCACCACCCTGGAGGGTAGCCAACCCCGTCGACGGACTGTCCAACAGGCTCATGCAGCGCAGGTGGCCGTGGACGTCCGATATGGGCGACTTCTCGGGCCTACGATGAGCACAACGACAAACCGGGCGGTGGGCCGGTCCGCGCCGACCCACCTCCTATTCGGCAGCCGAGAGCGCTACTTCCGCTCCACGTAGAACTTCATCACCGAACCGGCTTTTGGAATCTGCCGGATGCAGAAGTCGCTCGGCGTGCCGTCGATCCACTTGAGAGTGGCCTTCTTCTTGCTCGAGCTCTTGTCGAGCAGGTCGTAGCCGGTCTTGGCCTTGCTGCCGTCCCACAGCGACCAGTCGATCGGTGGGCCGTAGATCGGGCGGATCATCCGGATCGCGCGTCGAGCCCAGCCGCCGTACTTCGACCACATGGAGGAGTCGACGCCGGGCGGCGGCGGCAGCTTGTCGAAGACGCTCTTGTCCTCGATGATGTGCCACACGGCCAGGCCGGCGTAGGGCAGCTTGGCGTCGTAGCTCTTGCCCGGCCACCGGTTCTCGACGATGAAGTACTCCTTCTCGGACCGGTCGGGGTCGCAGAGAATGAGCACTTTGCCGGTCTTTTCGACCGCGGGCAGCTTGCGCCAACCGCTCTTGCCGACCATCTCGCTGTCGAGCCAGCCGTAGCGCAGCTTGTGGAACGGATCGAGGTGATACGGGTTGCCCGACTGATCCATGAGTGAGTAGGGCCCGGCGGCATACCCCTGGAAGCCTCCGAAGTACATGTCTCCAGCTCCCAGCAGGATGTGCGAGAGCTCGTGGAGCACGAGCCCGAGGTTCGGCGGCGAGCCGATGTATGCCTCGACCATGGTGTTGACCCGGACACCGTCGACGATCAGCGGCTCGATCTTCGGCACCTGCTTGCCGACCACGCCGCGCTGGGTGCCGAACGGGCTGTCCTGCGGAATCACGATCAGGATCGTCAGCTCGTCGGTCGACAGCATCTTGTCGTGGCTGCGGTCGTGGGTCGAGAAGTTGAAACCGTAGTGCTCGGCCTTGCGGATTGCTTCGGCCCACTTGTGGACATGGCCACTGATGAAGCCCTTGTCGTCCAGGTAGTAGGCCTTGCCCTTGGTTCCGAACTGGCCGTTCTTGTCGACCCAGTAGTGCTTGGTGCCCTTCCACTTGTCGGGGTGGTACTTGGCGCCGCGCCAGTAGAGCGAGGCCTCGTAGTCAGCGTCGAACCAGCCGAGCTTGCCGCTCTTGTCCCATCCGAGAATGCCGGCGTCCTCGATCGTGAACGCGCCGTTCGAGACCTCCAGAAAGTAGTCCCGGACGCTCGGCTTGGGGCCGTAAAGGAGCTTCTCGATCGCGTCGCGAGGCGGCGCCGGATGGGTCTTGCGGTGCGGATCCCACAGAATGGTCAGGACCTTCTGTCGCCCGAGCTTCGGCTTGAGGCCGAGGATCGGCTGACTCAAGTTCGGGAACTGCCTCGGCAGATGCGAGATCGTCAGCGTGCGGTCGCCGACGAAGGCCTTGCCGCCGGGATCGGTGTGCCACTGGATCTCGACGACATGGCTGCCCTTGTGGACGTCCTCCTTGGTGAAGGTGAACGCGTGCGTGCCGGTGAAGCCGCCGCGAGCAAACACCACGTCGCTGGGATCGGCCGGCTGACCGTCGACCAGGGCGCGCGCGAACATGCGCTTGCCGGCCGCTGTTTCGACCTCGGCGCTGAAGGTGATCTGAAGATCGCTGTGGCCGTCGCAGGAGAACTTGCTAAACATGTGCGGCACGGGCACGAAGCCGGTCGACGTCGTCTCCTTGTCGGGACCGCTGGGAGCGGCGGTTAGCTTCAAGCCGACGCGCTTGGCCTTGTCCTTGGAGGCGAACACCGCCAGCGTGCGGTCGCCGATGAGGGCGGTGCCGCCCGGGTCGGCGTGCCACTGAATCTGGACCGAATGCAGGCCGGCCGGCAGCTTCTCGCGAGTGAACGAGAAGGAGTTGGTGCCACCATAGCCGCCGCGGGCGAACACCACGTCAGTGGGGTTGGCCGGTTGGCCGTCGACCAGCGCGCGCACGAACATGCGGCTGTCGGCGCTGGTCTCGACCTCACCGCTGAGCCGGATGTCGAGATTGGCGGTGCCCTTGGTCTCGATCGTCTGATACATGTCCGGCACATAGGTCCAGCCGGTCGAGGTCGTGCTCTTGTCGGGTCCGCTCGGGGCCGCCTTGAGCGCCATTCTTGCGCGCGTGGACTTGTCGGTGGTGGCCAGCAGCGACAGGCTGCGATCCCCGATGAACGCCGCGGCGCCCGGGTCGGCGTGCCACTGGATCTCCACCTGATGCGTGCCCGGGGTGAGGTTTTCGGTTACGAACGTAAACGTGCGGGTCCCCGTGTACCCTCCGCGAGCGAAGACCACATCGCTGGGTCGGGCCGGCTTGCCGTCGACCAGCGCGCGCACGAACATCCTCGAGTTCTTGGACGTTTCGACCTCACCGCTAAAAGTGATCTCCAGGCGACTCTTGGCGCTGGTGCCGATGGTCGCCTGCATGCTGGGGACCGCTTCGAACGACGGCGAAGTCGTCTTCTTGTCCGGACCGCTGGGAGCGGTCCGAACAGCGATTTCCTCTCTGTTCACGGACTTCCTCCTTGCAGGTTGTTGTTTCCCATGACCCTCTCGCTGGTCGTGCCAGATGTCTCTGGCTCTGCCGTTCGGCAGCTCGGCGGTCTTGGGATCTTCGAGGCGGCGGAGGTCGCGGCGGAGAAGCGAGGACCCGTAGCTTTGCGCCCCCGGCTTTCGCCGGGTTGGCCGTTATCGCGGCAACCACCTCCCTATCAAGTCAGACAGGCCGTTGCTACACCCCAAGGGGTGGCTTCCGGGGCAACTGCTTTGGGTGGGGGCGGGAGGGTGCGGGCGTCTCAGGGCGGCAGGAAGGTCGAAGTGACCGAGGTCATCTGCCAGGCGCCGTCCTGCTTCTCGTAGGTTGCGGTGTAGGCGCTGGTAAAGCGGCGGCTGACCAATCTGCCCCGGGAGTCGGGCGCCCGACGGAGGACCCGCACCGTGCGGGTCACCCAGGCCATGGTCGCGTCGACCGACAGATGGATTAGCGACGGTTCACCGAATCGACCATCTCGATCCGCTAGACGCGAGTGCGCGAAGCCGCCGCGATCGTCTCTGAAGAGTGAAGACGGAATCGGTCGTGGCGAGCTTTGCGCTCCGCCTATGCGACCGAAACGTCCGAGAAGTCGCCCTTCTCGGACGCAACGAAGTGCCGACTCCAAGAGCTCTGGATACCGTGCCAACTACGTCCGACAGGGGCGACTTACCAGACGGAACACAACTGTGAAGGAAGAGGCCGCTTTCTCGGCGACCGTTAGCAAATTTTTTTCTTAGCGAGAGGGTCTCAAACAACTAGAGGGAACGCTCTGGCCAGCGGGGATCCCCCCGGGTGCCTTTCGGGATTAGGGCCCGTGAGTTCCCCTGGTCCGTCGTAAGCTCGCCCTCTACTCGCTCAACCCGCGCACTTGCCGGCGCAGCCCTTCCCGCTCCGAGCGCCCGCAGGGTGCGAGACCGCAGCCGGCGCAGCCGGGCGAGGGGAGCGATCCGGCGGACTTTGGACGCCCAAATGAAACTCATTGGGGGGGTACAAAGGTATTGCTTGCCCTGCTCAGAAATCGTCGAACCTGGCAGGTAAGAGTCTCATCTCCGCAAGCCACCACGGCCAGACTCTTCTCGAGAGCTTCACTAGCGCATCCCTCGACCAGTTCGCGGAATCGACGCCTTACGGTTCAGAACGATTCTCAAGAAGTCGTTGTGGAGTACCTCAACGACGAAGAAGATCGCCGAAAAGACGAGAAACGCAGCGAGGGTCGTTTCAATGCGCTTCAATCCGGCGAGTAGGACATAGCCGATGTAGATCATCTTGGCCGGGGAGAAGAGGGTCGCTGGTAGGTCGCCGAGATTCATCTAGCCTCCCTCCTGGAGTTCGCACTTCTGCTGTTCTTGGGTGCCGTTCCAGACTTGAAATGGTAACTCTGTGGTAACTCTTGTCGGCTATGATCTCTGCAGATCAATTCGGCTAACGTTGCAATGGTCTGAAATTAAAGGACTTAATATGGTGGGCCGTGAGGGAATCGAACCCCCGACCATCAGATTAAAAGCCGGGTTCGGGAGTCCCCGCTGGGACAAGACAGGACAGACAAGGCCAGCGTTTTCAAGGGCTTGCGCAGAAGGCAACTGCGCCACTCTGTCCCTGATTGCCTGCAGTTGGCCGCCAGTAGTGTAGCGAGAGTGTAGCGCGGGGTCGTCATGGAGAGGCTTTCAGAGGTATGGGGGCGGCCTCGGGCACGCATCAACTCACCCGGAAATACTACGGAAATAAGAAGCACCGCTAGCAGCTCGACCCACTCAAGCAGAAGCGCGCGACGCCTTGCCGCGCAAGCTCTTGCCATCGAGGCCAAAGAAGCCCGTGAAGCCGGCGCTCTGGGCTTCATGGCTCGCATGCTGGTTCAGGCGACTCTTCCCCACCGCAGGCTCGAGCGGATGTCTTTCGACAGACGGAACGGAAGACTCCGTTTGTCGATCTATGCCCATCCGGATGTCGGCCTGCCCTACGGACGCTATCCTCGGCTGCTTCTCATCTGGGTTTGCAGCGAAGCCGTGAAAACCAGAAGCCCTCTCTTGGAGCTAGGGCCCACACTCAGCAGCTTCATGTATCAGCTCGGCCTCATACCGTCGGGTGGGAACTGGGGAACCATCCATCGCTTGCGCGACCAGATGAGGCGCCTGTTCGCGTCGACAATCGCCTACACCTACGATGACTCCGCCGAGGGCCACTGGCGTGATCGTGGATTCCGAATCGCGGAGGATGTCAAGCTCTGGTGGAACGTCCGCGACCTTGGCCAGGTAGCTACCTGGCGTTCCACCGTTGAACTCAATCGAACGTTCTACGACTCCATTGTCGGCCATCCGGTCCCTATCGATCTACGCGCGATCCGAGTCCTTCGCTCTCCGATGGCGCTTGATATCTACTGCTGGCTGACGCACCGAAATAGTTACCTGCGCAGGAAAACCTTGGTGCCCTGGGATTCACTTCAACTTCAGTTCGGAGCGCGCTATTCGAGAACGCGAGCTTTTCGAGCCGCGTTCCTTCGGCACGCTTCCAAGGTTCTCGCTCTCTACCCCGACGCAAGGATCGAATCTCGGGAAGACGGGCTTCTTATGCGCCCCGCTCCTTCCCACGTTCGCCGTTGAGCGCAACTTCTCACGACCCATTCGCATGAGCGACGTCAGCCTGGTTCTCGGGTTGTGGAGAAGCACACTTTTCCGCGAATAAACAGTGGCGCTTCCAGCCCTTAGTCACGAATAAGCAGTGGCGAAGCTGCGAATAAAGGGTGGCGCCTCGGCGAATAAGTGGTGGCGCCTTCAGCACGCAAACGACTAATTCCATTGAGCTTCTCGACGCTCCTGTAGGTCCTCCCTGTACTTCCCTGTACCGAAGAACCAGTAGCAGATAGCTACGCCTGTGGAAAAACTGCTCTGACTCTGCGCGAGCCCCCGTTTGGCGTCCCCAACGAGAGAGATCTGGAACACCGTTTTCGCCCAACTAGAATCCTTTAACTCACTGAGGGACATAAGCTTAGCCGCGTAAGGGGTCTGGCCCTGACGCGTGCTGACAGCTGTCCGCATCGCCTCGGGGAGGTCCTAGAGCGAACCGTTTGGAACACCCATCTCAAACCCCGCACCAAGTCCTATAAGCTCGCCCAGGAAGCGCTCGAGATCGAAGCCGAGGAGGCCAGGGCGGCCGGCGCTCTCGGCTTCATGGCTCGGATCCTCGTTCAGGCCACGCTTCCTCATAGCCGGCCGGAGACCCACGAGTTCGAGCGGATCAACGGCCGCTTCACCCTCTACATGAACGCGCCGCCGTCGGTCGGACTCCCCTACGGCTCCTACCCGCGGCTCGCACTTGCCTGGCTTTCGACCGAGGCCGTTCGCACCCGCAGTCGCGAGATCGAGCTCGGCCCGACCTTCTCGAGCTTCATGTACAAGCTGGGGCTGACGCCGATCACTGGGAAGCGCGGCACGACATCGCGCTTGCGCGATCAACTACACCGCCTCTTCTCCACTACCATCCGATGCAGCTACTCCGACGGCGCTGAAGGTCACGCCGCCGGCGTCGGCTACACGATCGCGCACAAGCACCAGCTCTGGTGGTCGCCGCAGAATCCCGAGCAACGACCGCTCTGGAACTCGGCCGTCGTCCTGAGCACCGAGTTCTGCGACGAGCTCGTCGCCCACGCTGTGCCGATCGACCTTCGCGCTCTCAGGACCCTCCGCGGCTCGCCCCTAGCCCTCGACATCTACGCGTGGCTCACCTACCGGATGAGCTACCTCCGGAAGCCCTGCCTCATCCCGTGGGAGGCGCTACAGACTCAGTTCGGTGCTGACTATCGGCGGCTGCGGGACTTCAAGAGGAAGTTCCTCCGGCACTTGAGCGACGTCCTCCACATCTATCCGGCGGCCCGGCTCTTCGAGAGGCCCGCCGGCCTTGTCCTACGGAGATCGCCGACCCACCTCCCCCGCAAGGGGTAGTCTTCACCAACCGCAGATGAGCTGATGCCGAGAGCGCTGATGTCGTCATCCGACAAGGCCTTCTAACTCTTGACGTGGATGAGACCGCAGAGTGCTGCGCGCTTCCCCCACGGTGGTGGCGCCGCCGCATACGCCGTCGTCATCGGGAACCAGGACCGGCCGCTACTCTGCCCGGTAGTTCAAGTCCGCCGCGCGGAGCTGCGCCACAAAGTCGTCGATGGCCACCGCCTGATGACAGAAGAAGGCGCCCTTCTTGGAGACCAGGCCGCGCGCCACCTGGCGGCAGAGGATCACAGGCGCGATCGCGGTGGCGTACTCCTCGCTGCAGTGCATCGAAACAGTCCACTGACGTCGCTCGCCGCTCTTCTCGCCAACCACGACCAGCTCGAGGCTGATGTCGTTCGTCGTGTCGGGGCCCCGACCGGCGCGTCGAAGTCGGCGTAGGAATCTCTCGGCGCGCTTCTGGGTCTTGGTGCGGCCGAGCTTGATGCCGAGCAAGAACAGAAGGCCTTGGAAGGTCTTCTCCAGGCCCGACCAGAAGGCGAACCGCTTCGCGCCGATGGCGCGCGGCAGGTCCATCAGGTCGGGAGTGATCATGGCAGCCCCGAAGTAGACGGTCTTGTCGAAGGGCGGCCCGACATGCCGCTTCGCGCCGCTCGGCGAGGGTATTCGCCATTCGCCCTCGCGCCATTGCAGCGGCTTGGTCTTCATCATGGCACCCACGCCGCGGAGCGACAGCGGCGACAGTCCCCCGAGCTTCGATCCCATGGTGAAGTAGACATCCACCGACTCGACCCGGTCGAAGTGATTCTGCGCCTCCAAAGCAAGCACCCCGGGGATGCCCGGGTTCACGCCGAGCGTAGTGACCAGTATCGCGCCATGGGCTCTGGCCGGCTTGTCGAGCGCCAGGATCTGCTCGATATGCGCCACCGGGACCGCAGCCATGTCCATGTAGACGATGCCGCGCTCGACCGCAGCCCTGGGCAGAGTCATGCCCGGCTCCGCAGTGTCCACGAAGCAGTTGACCACGATCTCCACGCCGTCGAGCGCCGATGCGACCGCTGTCGGATCGCGCACGTCTAACACCCGCGAGGTCGCGCCGAGCTCCGCGGCGAGTTCATCCGCCCGATCCCCATTGCGCCCACCAACCACGAGGTCGATGTTGCTTTCCTCGGACAGAAGGCGACACAGCGCGCTGCCCACCGCGCCATAGCCTCCCACGATCAGGGCTGTGGTCATCTGGTCGCCTGCCTCGCCTCCTCAGGCGGCAGCTTCCATCTCGATCTCGATCAGAAGCCCCAGTACAGCCAGCTGACCGACGCCGAGAATCGTCTGCGGTGGCCGGATCCCAGCTGGTGCGATCCACTCAGCGTAGACGTCGTAGTTGGCCAGGTACGTCTCCACGTCGGTGGTGAAGAAGCGCAAGCCGACGATATTCGACCGCGTCATTCCGGCGCCGTCCAGAAGAGTGTCGAGATGACCGAGCGCGTCCTCGATCTGCGCCCGCATGTCGCCGGGATGCGTCACCGCAAAGCCCATCTCGGCCTCGGGGTCGTCGTGGAGTGAAACCTGCCCTGAACAGCGCAGCGATCGGGTCGTCGCTTCGACGACCTCGCCCTGGTCCATGAGAATAGCCAAGCCCCAGTCGGTCGGATTGATGGAGGTTCGTTTCATCCTAGATCTCCTTGGTTGATATGAGCCTTGAGGGTCTTCCGTGGGGAAGCCGGTTCAACTCGAACGCGGGCCACCCAGTGACTCAGACGTGAATCCTCAGGTCCGTTGCGCTTGCGCTCCGCACCTCTTCCAGCTCCGCCCGGACTCCTGACCAGTATGGATGATCCGAATCGAGAACTACCTCTTCGACAAGCTCTTTCTGATCCGGGAAGTGTGTCTCCAGAATGGTTTGGACGTTTCGCCAACTGAGCTCGGATCGGTTCTGAACGCTGAGACCGTAAACCCAGATCACATCCGCACACTCCAGTAGAGCGTCAAGCAGCTCTCTTACGTTCGTGATGTAGGGGATCACCGGACAGATCAGCGCCCCGGTGGCTATTCCTGCGTTCCTGATTTCGCGCAGAGCCTCGATCCTCTGGTGGGTCTCCAGAGTATTGACTT
This sequence comes from bacterium, assembly GCA_024224155.1. Taxonomy (NCBI): domain Bacteria; species bacterium. The sequence goes on along the minus strand of JAAENP010000122.1, from coordinate 2,818 downwards.
CGAACAGCTCCCTGATCTGATCGTCGTCGAATGCCACCGAGACACTGACCTGGGGGCTTTCCATCTCTCGAAGGAGATCGATGTCCCGTAGGACCAGATTGGACTTCGTGAGGATACTTGCGGAAAAGCCCTTTCCGTGAAGCAGCCGTAGCACGTTCCTCGTCTGGTGCAGTTCAGCCTCACAGGGTTGGTAGGGATCGGTGTGGTAGCCCATGTAGATCGTCTGAGTGGGCAGCCCGTCGAGCTCCCGATCCAGCTGGCCGTCGATGTCCGCATAGACGAGGATCTCTTCGGTCCAGTCCGTCTCGGCTTGATTCAGGACGTAGCAGTAGCGGCAGTAGTGCCCGCATCCGATGTACGGATCGATCTGGTAGTCGAAACCCTCCAGGCCACATGGCACCAAAAGGGGTCTATCGGAGGCAACGGAGGTTCTTGGGGGCTTAAAGAGCTCTAGCATCACGATCTCTCCTGTTCAGCCGTAGTTCAACCGGGACTGGCCGTCTTGACGGGAGGAAGACGGGACCTGCTTTTGCTAGCTGAGAGCGGCCGGCCCGCCCCAGTGACTACAGCATGCCCGCCCAGATGTCCGAGGTGTCCGCCAGCTCGAGCGATGCGCCCGGCGCCAGCGACGCCAGGTCCAGCGGCTCGAACTCGCGGCCGTTCCAGTAGAGGAAGAGCAGCGACGGGTCATCGAGCGGTCGCTTCAGATCGAACCGCACCGCCAGCACGTCGCTGCCGTCCGGCGTCAGCTCCACGAGCGTCGCCTGGAACAGGTCGGTGTCGTAGACCCGCCCCGCCGCCAGCGGCCGGGTGCGAAAGATCCGCGCGAACATGTTCGACAGCCAGCCGGCGCGATCGCTGTGAACGACGAACGCGTCCCCGGGCAGCCGTTCGACACTGAGCACTCCGTTGCACGAGGAGAGCAGCCGCAGGTCGATGTGTTCGCCCTGGTGGTACTCCAGCACGCCGCTCGCGTAGAGCGTCATGAACGCGCCGGCCGTGTTCAGGACCAGGACATGATCGGGCCGCCGCTCCCCGATGTGTGGCAGCGCCGTCAGCGCCTGGCGCTCCGGCGCCACCAGGCTGGGCAGCATGACGTACGGGTAGTAGGCCGACAGGGCGGCGCCCGGCACGACCACGGCCACGAGCGCGAGCCAGCCGCCGGCGCGGGCCAGCTTGCCCGGCCACGGTCCGGGCAGCGCGCGGCGAGCCAGCGGCCCGATCTGCACGATCATGCAGCCCAGCAGGACCGCCGCCCCGACGTACGGCACGTAGAGCAGCCGCTCGCTGGCGTCGGCGCCGAGCTGCGGCAGGAGCGCCAGCAGGTAGGCGGCCATTCCCCACAGCGCCAGAGCCCGGTGGCGAAGCGGCCAGAGCAGGAGCAGCCAGACTGGGAACACGATCAGGCCCCCGAGCGCCAGCGGCGCCAGTGCCTCCGGCATGAACATCACCAGCGACGGGAAGACCGGCGTCACCGTGGCCAGCCACATGACCGGCAGGTGGACGACGAGGTGGCCCAGATAGGCGCCCGGCCGCGAGAGGGGATCGATGTAAGCGAGGTTGTTCATCTCGCCCAGGCTCAGCGTCTTGTACAGCGTCAGATAGACGACGAAGACCATGACCGCCGGCGCCCAGGAGAGCGGGTCCTTGAGCGCGGCCACGGCGCGGGCCCACAGCACCGACGGGCGCAGCGACGGCAGCGTGTCGTCCGTGCCCCGCGGGAAGGCGAGCGTAGCCAGCACCACCAGCACCGGCGCTACGACCGCCGACTCCTTGAACCCGAGCGACAGCAGGAGAGCCATGAGCGTGACCACCAGCGCCGCCGGCCGTCGCCGCTGCAACCAGGCGACGTGCGCGTTGAGCGCCAGCAGGACGAACGCCAGGCACAGGATGTCGGCGACCGTTGCGATCCAGCCGACCGTGAGGCTGTGGTCCTCGCAGGAGAGGTAGATCACCCCGACCAGGATCGCCAGCAGGCTGCGGCCGGTCAGCCGGCGGACGAACAGGTAGAGGCCGCCGGCCACCAACCCCTGCAGCACGATCGACAGCAGGTGCAGCGGCAACGCCGTCTCGCCGAAAACCCGGATCGACCCCTCGAACACCAGACTGGTCAGCGGCCGGCAAAAGGCCCCGGCGATATCCGGGTCGGCCCACCACATCGACATGAAGCCGGGAATGTCGAATGTCGACCACAGGCCGCACCAGCGCGAGAAGCGCAGCGGGTCCTCGCGCAGCAGGTTGATCAGCAGCAGGTCGTCGGCGTGGAAGCCGCCGGTCAGGTAGTACGAGTTGTAGGCCAGCGACAGGAGCAGCAGACCGACCAGCACGACCCAGGGTCGCGGCCCGGCCCCGGCGTTCCGGGTCTCACCCAGCGGCTCGGATCCTCCTTGCATGGCTAGCTCGAATGACTGGAACACTGTTGGGGCGGCGACGAGTGGGCAGTTGCTCCTGTACGTAGATAGCTCATCCTTGGTGCCTCGCGGGCTCACAGAGGTTTTGTCATCCGCACGAACCGCAGTCCCGGTAAGGCTAGGCGTTTGGGCCACCGCGAAATGACGACCATCCCGCGACGATCGTAGATTCGCCGGGCCCTCTCGTTCCCAGCGGAAACATCTAGAGTGAGCCGGACCGATCCGCTGGCGGCAGCCCGGTCCTCGATCCAATCCATCAGCGCGGTTCCCACACCCTCGCCACGGAGCTCCTCGTCGACCGCGATGGCCTGAAGGTAGAACTCGCCTCCGCCGACTGTGCCAATGCGGCGCAACAACGGTCCGCACAGAGCCAACACGACCCTCACCCGTGGACTGAAACCCGCCGC
>JAAENP010000121.1 GCA_024224155.1 bacterium | reverse complement strand
GCCCAACTCGATACCGATCCGATACCAGGAAAGGCGTTGCTCGCTAGAGACAGCGGGACGGTGGCCATGGAAGTCGGCATCCGCGTAGGAGTGTGTAACGACTCTCCTGCCGAAGCGAGTGGCTCTGAAAATGGATGGCGCTCGAGTATCGGGCCTATACCCCGCCTCCGAGGCGACGACGGTCCGCTTGTCGGACGAACGAGCTCAGGTCTCGGAGAGTAGGAAGGTCGCGGCGTTGTGCGCGGAAGGGTCTGGGCGTGAGCCCGCCCGGAGCCGACGTCGGTGCAGATCTTGGTGGTAGTAGCGGGTGCTCGAGCGGGAACCTGGAGAATTGACGAGGGGAAGGGTTCCGTGTGAACAGCCTTTGCACATGGGTGAGTCGGTCCTAAGCCGAAGGAGAACTCCGGGGCTCGCGACGACGGCGGAAACTTTTGATTGACGCCGCGCGAACCACAGGCGAGAGGGGATCCCGTAGCGATTCGGGAACCCGGTCACGGGTCGCTCTCCCCGCCTCTTCCGAGCGGCGGGGGGAGGCACGTCCACGTGCCTTGCGACCGAAAGGTCGCGCGCCGCGAGGCGACGAGACCCGGGGAAGCCGACCGTCGCTCGAAAGGCAGAGTTATCTGTTCTGGCTGACGCCCCACCGATCCCACGAATCGCTCCGCGCGGAGGCAGGGACACGGGCGCGTCGTGAAAACGCCAGAGCCCCGTGGATTCTGCGGGGTCTCTCGGGAGGCGGGCGGACCGTGAAAACCCGGGCGAACGGCGCAAGACTCTCCCGTGCCGGTGCGTACCGAACTCCGCATCAGGTCTCCAAGGTGAACAGCCTCTGGGTCTAGCCGAATGTAGGTAAGGGAAGTCGGCAAGATGGATCCGTAACTTCGGGACAAGGATTG
>JAAENP010000120.1 GCA_024224155.1 bacterium | reverse complement strand
GATCTCGCACGCGCCGCCGAAGTACCTCAGCGCCTCGGTCAGGAAGCTCTTGCACTCGAATCGGCGAAACCTCGGGTAGCACTGGATGAAGATCATCCTGGAATGACACAGCACCGCCGCCGCGGTCTGGACCTTCCGGAGCTTGTCGCCGATCCTCACCCGGTGCGGGGAGGTATCGTGTTGCATCTCCTGGCCCGGCTCGAAGCGGTAACGGCCGGCCGGAATGACCGGCGTCACGCCGATACCCTCCCGGCGACAGAAGGCCGTCAGAGCGGAGTAGGACAGCTCCGCTCCCTGGGCCAGAAGCTCCTCGTGGATCCGGGCCTGGTTGCCCTTGCAGGTCGTGTGCAGCTCGAGAATCTCGTCGCGATAGGGCTCGGCTTTGCTCACTCGCAGGATCGGCGGTGGCTCGTGGTTCTGCGAGCGGATCACCTTCTTGATCGCTCCGCGCGAGATCTTCAGCGACTTCTTGATCGCTCGCGTCCCGAGTCCCTGCTTGTGGAGCTCCAGGATCGCGGTCCTCTGCTCTCGGCTCAGCATGCATCGTCTCCTTTCTCGTTTCGGTGGTCCTCGAACAGGCCGCTAGTCTCAAGCCGTCCAGCAAGCCGTCCCACTCGCTGCGGACCTCCTCGAGCGTTGGCTGCAGCTCGGCGAGCTGCCGGGAAGAAAACTCCGACTGATGTCGGGAAATCTGACGGCTGAGATGACGTGCCTGGCGCGCGAGGCGCTCGGCGTGCCCTAGGAGTCGCTCGGGCTCACCCAGGACCTTCGTGCGCTCCTCAAGCCTCTGCTGCAGACGCAGGAAGGCCCGGGGATCTTCGAGCAGTCGGCGGCGACCCTTCCGGCCCGCCGCGAGCCAGCCGGCGTAGAGGACACCGATCTCGCGGGTCCTCAGCTTCTTCCCCACGATCTGCTCAGCCAGCCGGTGACAGGCTGCACGATCGATCCGGGCCAGCGGCACCAGAGCCCTCATCGCCGCTTGGGCCGGGATCTGGCCACGGCGAATCGACTCCTGGATCGACAGCGGAAGCTCGCGCACCAGGCCCAGAAGCCGGCTCACCCAGCTGGAGCTCTTGGCGAAGCGTCGAGCCAGCTCGTCCTGACTCCAACCGAAGCGATGCTGGAGCTCGGCCAGCAGCCACCCTTGCTCGAGGGCACACGAGCCCGGACCGTTGGCCATCTGCCATCGCAAAACCAACGCCTCGGCTTGCTCCATCTCCCACACCAGGGCCTCCACCGTGTCGTGGCCCAGGCGGCGAAGAGCCGCGATGCGCTGATGGCCGTCGATGACGACATAGCGACCCGGTGCCTCGTGCTCGGGGACCACCACGGTCGGCTGTTGCTGGCCGTTCTCTTCCAGGCACAGCCGTAGGCGACGCTGCCGGTCACGACTGTGAGCGCGCAGCGAGGCATAGGGCATCTCCAACTGGTGCCACTCCAATTCCATGACGGCTCCTTCTGAAGACACACCTCTGCCTTCTGGGACAAGGCCCCAGACACAATCCACCGCGGCGAACCCTTATCGCCCGCGACGCGGCGGTCTCACTCGGCGCCTTCGCAGGCACCGCACCCCGCAGATGCAGCAGCGCAAGCCGGTTC
>JAAENP010000119.1 GCA_024224155.1 bacterium | reverse complement strand
GGGTCGGGGGTCCGGGGGTTGGGGGAGTTCGTGGCGGACAGCGCGGTGCTGATGGGGGAGAGACGAGGTGTCGACCGGAGTGTCGTAGGGGACCTGGTCCTCGACGTGTGGATTCGGTTTTTGGGAGTGGTCGGGCTTCGTTGCTGGCAGCGATCCGTTGGAGTCGCCAGATAAGAAAAAGGCAACTCCTTCAGGATGGCGAGTGTGGCGTGGCAGTGGGGATTGTCTCAACGGAACTTAGGTAACCCATTCCCAGGCCGCGTTGACCAGGCAAGGACTTACGGCGATTTACTCGCTGGAAATCCGGAAATCCTCGAGGCTGGGAACTTGGCACAGCGTCAACAACTTCTGTACATAGGGGCTGATCTCGGACAACTTGAGGAAGGTTTTCCCGTTGGCGGTGAGCTTCGCCAGCGTCACCGTGGCCAAGTCTCGCCAGACCTCGGCCAGAGAGCCGGCTTCGCATTGTTTGGTCGCCGGGTCTCGCCGCAGCACCGGCTCCAGGCGCTGGCGGATCTCCCATACCACCCGATAGGCCAAGAAGCACGCAAAGACGTGCCCCCGCACCTGGGCCTCGTGAAAGTGCCGGATTGGACGGGTCTGGATGTCGGTCGTCTTCATGGTGCGAAACGCCTGTTCGACATACTTGAGGTCTTTGTACCGGTCCCGGAGCTGCTCGGTGGTCTGCTCCCCCTCGGCGACGTTGGAGCGGATCACGTAACAGCCGTCGAGGCGGGCATACCGCTCGATCTCGGCGTCCCGGCGAGAGAAGGAAAAGCTGCCCTCCTCATACTGGACCTCGAAGAAGCGCTCCATGCCCCAGCGATTGATCCACCGATGGAGCCGCCGCGCAATCACCTTTTCTTTCTTCCAGCGGCCCGCGGCCACGTTGTTGCGGATGCTCTCCAGCTTCGCTTCGGTGGCCGCCAACAGTCGCTGGCGGGTCTCCGAGTCCCGCTCCACCCGTTGTGGGTTGTGGCACAACACGTACCGCGTCCCCTGCTGCTCCACCTCGACCAGGTTCTCGTGGTCGAACAACTCCAGCTGGAGGGGATGCTTCTCATCCTCCACCAGGGCCATCATCTCATTGCGGGTCAGGGCCGTGATGTAGCGGAAGCTCTCCCACCAGCCCTCTTGTTCCAGTTCCTCGATGCGGGCGTGGGTCACCATGCCGCGGTCCCCCACGAAGGTGAACTCCTTGATCCCGAGCTTGTCTCGCAGATTCAGCAGCTGCTGCTTGACGGTAGTTTGGTCCGAGGTGTTGCCTTTGAACACATCCACCCAGATCGGACAGCCTCGCTCTTCACAGATGATCCCGACTACGATCTGCTTCTTGCCCTTCTTGCCGTCGCGGTTGTAGCCGAAGGCGGCCAGAACGCAGGCGTCGCCTTCGAAGTAGCTCGAGGTGATGTCGTAGAGGTAGAGCCGGCCGGGGGTGTGGTTGCGCCGGTACAGGGCCTGCAGAATCGACTCGCGATGCTCTTCGAGCCGGGCCAAGGCGGCGTACCAGGTCTTCAGCGCCGGCGACTTCTCCAACTCCAGCAGATGAGCCAGGGGCTCGCCGGCGAAGCGCCGCTGGAGGGCCATCACCGACAGGGGCTTGGCGGCGGTGACGCGCTCGACGACGATGGCCTGGATGGCGGCGGCCTGTTTCGGCGACAGGTGAGCCCGCAGTAAATCAAAGATGCCCAACTGTTTGAGCAGGGAAAAGACAAGGTAGACCGGACCGACGACGAGGGAGCGGACATGTTTGAGTTCACCGATGTGAAGGTATTGCGCGAGCACATCGGTATCGCCGAGGCGGAGGGCGCGGTCGATGAGATCGACGAGGAAGGCGGGGAGCTTAGCCAGACTGGCGAGGGTCTTGTTGCGGGGAGTGCCGTGGGAGTCGCGGTAGGAGGTGACGACGAGAGGGGTGGAGTAGGTGCGGTCTTTATAGCGACGTTTGGCGAAGGCGACTCGCAGCTTCATTCATTGATAATAGCACAATCATCGCATATAGGCAAGGAGGAACAGGCATATTTACTAGCTACACAAACAATGATGGCCTTCACGCTAGGTCATTCCTCCGTAAAAGGGTTACGCGGCCGGGTGGTTGAATTCTCTCAGGAGTTACCTAAGTTCCGTTTGAAGACCTGTGTTTATTGGCTTTTTGCCGCCATGGGACAGGCTCTAGACTAGTCCAGAAAGCCGAGGCTGCGCAGAAACCCATCGGCTCGCTGGATCGTATCCGCGTAGATCTCCTTATCGCGGGAGTAGTTGAAAAAGCCGTGCGGCTTGCCTTCGTAAGGGATGAGTTCACAGCGGTTGCCGTGTTGCTTCATCTTCCGGTAGAACCGCTCGACATTCTCGAAAGGAACCGTCGTGTCTGCCGTGCCGTGGAATATCATCGCTGGCGGCGTGCCGGCGCGCACGTAGTGGGCAGGTGAGGCGACTACCGCTCTGGCATCGAGTTTTTCCGCCCCATAGCCGCGGACAGTGGTGTCGATCACCGGATTGAAGAGAAGCAGCACGTTGGGGACGGAGCTGATGGCGCCATCCTCGCCACGGTTGGGCAGATGCAGCAGGGTCGCGGTGGAGGCGGCCACATGTCCACCCGCTGAGCCGCCGCCGGCGACGACACGTTTCGGATCGACGCCCAGGCCTCCGGCGTGCGCCCGCACCCAACGCACGGCGGACTTGCCGTCTTCAACGCAGGCAAACGGATCGGTCCCATGGCTTCGTTTCGTCCGGTACTGCGCGCTGATAGCCAGCATGCCGTTGTCCGCGAAGTGCCGGGCGTGCGGGTAGAACTGCGACGGGGTGCCACCCACCCAGCCTCCGCCAAAAAAGAAGACGATGGCCGCACGCTCGTCCGAAGGCTGCCAGCCATACGGCTTGAAGATGTGCAGCTCCAGATCGCCCTTCGGGTCCTTCTTGTAGACCTGGATTTCGTCGGGAGGGAACTCCTGGGCAGCCTGGCCCCAGCCAAGCGTTGTCACCAGAATTCCCACCGCAGCGATTCGACTCAGCATGTACGTAGTCTATCCCGCAATATATAATCCGTGGGATGCAACGCCGCCAACTGTTTCGTTCCTTGCCCCTGGCCCTGGGCGCCTCGGCGCTCGCCTCCTCCCGCAAGGCCACCGCCGCGATTCCGAAGATGAAGATCACCCGCGTCCGCTACTATCACGTGGGCCCGGCGGTGCGGAAGGTGTTCAACCAGTCGAGCCACGTCGTAACGGTAGAGACAGACCAGGGCATCACCGGTATCGGCGAAGGCGGCCACAAGGACTCGATCGAACAGATCGCCGGGCTCATCATCGGCGAGAACCCGTCGCGCATCGAGCATCTCTGGCAGCTCATGTACCGCGGCTACTTCTACCCGCCGGGGCGCGAGAAGATCCACGCGCAAGGAGCCATCGACCTCGCACTGTGGGACATCAAAGGCAAGGCGCTCGGCGTGCCCGTCTATGAGTTGCTGGGCGGGCTCACACGCGACCACGTGGAGTGCTACGCCACCGCCTTTCCCAGCAAAGGGTCGCTCAAGGAAACGGCCCAAGCCTGCATTGAATTCGGCTACCGCGCGTTTCGATTCCACGGCGCGGACCCGGACAACCCGCCCATCTACCCGCACCGCCAGATGGTGGACAAAACCTTCGAGCAGTGCCGGCAGATTCGCGACGGCGTGGGCGACAAAGGCGACTGGGCCATCGACTTCCACACCCGATTCGACTACGCCGACGCCGTCCGGCTGTGCAGCTTGATCGAACCGCTGCGGCCGCTGTTTGTCGAGGACCTGGTGCGCTCCGAAAACCCCGAGATCTACCGCACCCTGCGCCCGGCGGTGAAAGTACCGATCGCCGTCGGCGAACACTACGGCGACCGCTGGGACACCAACGTCCTCATCGAAAACGACCTGCTCGACTACACCCGCGTGACGCTCCCGAACTCCGGCGGCATCACCGAATACATGAAACTCGCCGCGCTCTGTGAGACCCATTACGTCGGCCTCGTGCCACACTTCACCGGCCCCATCGCCGAAGCGGCCCTGGTCCACTGCATCGCCGCCGCCTCCGGCCCGGCCCTCATGGAAATGCGCGGCCTGGGCGACCCCCGCGCCCCGCACCTCCCCGAGGTCTACGACTTCCGCAAAGGCAAACTCTACCCGCGCGACAAACCCGGCCTCGGCGTGGAATTCGACCCCAGCCGCGCCAACCTGGTGCTGGAAGTCACCGAACGCGGCGGCGGGTTGCGCCTGCACCGCCGGCCGGACGGGTCGATCACGAACTGGTAGATG